>JAGVUD010000322.1 GCA_019136435.1 Armatimonadota bacterium
AGAACCCCGCGAGATTGTGCTGGCAGGCCAGCAGAACGATGCCGCGCTGGCCGAAATGCGCGGCCTCCTCTCGCGAACCTTCCTGTCCGATAGCGTCATTGCCTGGCACGACGCGTCTCTGCCGCTTCCTGTCGCCCAGGGTAAGACGGCGGGCGATGCCTTGGCCGCGGCCTTCGTCTGCCGCAACTACGCCTGCCAGGCTCCTGTGTACTCGGCTGAGGATCTGGCCGGGCTTCTGGCTCCACCGCTGCGGTGACTAGAACTCGGTGCCGCTGGTGAATCGGAAACCGCGAATCTTCGCGGCGGGCGCGGCAATGCCCTGTCCAACCACAATCTCGCTTCCCAGCGATTCCAGGTTCCAGAATGCGCGAAGCAGGCTCTCGGTGAAGCGCAGGTTCTTCACGGCGCGCGTCACCTTGCCGCCCTCGATCAGAAACGTCCCGTCGCGCGTCATCCCCGTCACAACAGCGTCGGTCTCTCTCAGCAGGTTCGTGTAGTTGAAACGCGTAATCAGGAGGCCTTTTGACGTGGATGCTATCATCTCGCCCACGTTTGCGCCGCCGGCGCCGAGATACATGTTCATCGCCGCCGGGCGCTCGTTCAGCCCGCCGCCCGTGCCGTGTCCCGTGCTCTCGCGCCCCTCGCGGCCGGCCGTGTAGCTGTCGTACACTACCCCGCGCGCGACGCCTTCGGTAATCAGTTCCACGCGCTGTTTTGCCACCCCCTCGCCGTCGAAGGGCCGCGCGAGGCCGCGCTCATCGGCGCCGTCGTCCCACAGCGAAAACTTCTCCGACACGATCTTCTGGCCGATATTGACGGACATGAAACTGCGCCCTTCCTGGAAGCGCAGCGCATCGAGCCCGCAGCCCCGCAGGTTGCCGAGGAGATTGATCACGGCGTACGGCATCAACACGACGTCGTACTCCCCGGGCTCCACGTCCACCGCGTCAACATTCAGGCGGGCCACGTCGGCCGCCTCCCGTGCCTTGGCTGCAAAGTCCAGCTTCGCCGCATCCCGGCCGCAGGCGCTGGCATAGCCCACGCCCTCTCCGCACTGGCAGACGGTGACCAGAGACATCATCGAGCAGGGCAGGTAGACCTCGATCCCGAGCGAGTTGACGATTGCTGTCTCTGTAAGCGTCTGCGAGAGCGACCCCGACAGCCGCGCGCTGTCTCCCGCCGCGCTCTCTGCCGCCTCGGCCATTGCCGCAACCTGCGCCGCCCGCTCGTCGGGCCCCAGCGATGCCGTCGAGCCGAACCAGGTGGCAACGTCCGGGTAGGCATCGCCCGGCTCCGGCAGACCCCGGAAATCGGGCGTCTCCGGAAGGCTCGCCGCGAACCGCGCCGCCAGCTCCGCGGTCTCCCGCACGCCCGCTTCCGAAAGCTGGTTCGTTGAGGCAAAGCCCACGCGCTTGCCGTTGACCGCCTTCACCGTAAGCGTGCAGTCCCGCTCGGAGACGTTCTGATGAATCATCGAGCCGGCAAAGCGCGTCAGGCCCCTGTCGGTGGCGGTCACGGTCACCTGTGCCTGCTCGGCCGGGCACTGGTCAATCGCCTCGCGGCAGATCCGCAGAAGCTGTTCCTCACCCCTCAAGTCGAACGATCCGCTCACTTTATCACCCCTACCTGCACGTTGCGAAAGCGCGCCGGCGCCACGCCGTGCCCCACATGGCCCACCTGCATCGGCTCGCCTTTCCCGCAGTTTGGAATCCCCCAGAGGTGCCAGTCGTCGTCCCCGGCAATCGCGTCGCAACTCCGCCAGAACTCGTAAGTGATGCCGGCGTAGGTGGGGTTCCTGAACACCTGCCCGAGCTGGCCGTCGCGAATCTCGTAGGCCTGTTCCTGCCCGAACTGGAAGTTCAGGCGCTTGTCGTCAATGGACCACGATTTCACGTCCATCATATAGAGACCGTTTGCGGTGTCCTCGATGATCTCTTCCAGATTCCAGTCCCCGGGCTCCAGGTTGATGTTCGTCATGCGGACGATCGGGATCCGGTTCCAGCCGTCCGCGCGCATCGCGCCGCCGCTTGCTTTCAGGCCGAGCCGCGCGGCTGTCTCGCGCGAACTCAGGTATCCGCGGAACACCCCTTCCATCACGATGTCCGTGCGCTCGGCGGCGACACCCTCGTCGTCGTAGAAGAAGCTGCCCAGCCCTCCCGGCGCCGTCGCGTCGGCCGCAATGCTGACAATCTCCGATCCGTACTGAAACTCCCCCAGCTTCTCCGGGGTCAGGAAACTGGTGCCCGCGAACGACGCCTCCGATCCGAAGACGCGGTCGAGTTCAATCGGATGTCCGCAGCTTTCGTGCACCTGCAGAGCAAGCATCGAGCCTTCCAGAACAATGTCCATCGCCCCGCTCGGACAGACCGGGGCGTCCAGCAGCGCAACGGCCTCGGCCGCGATTCGCTCGGCCTGGTCCGTCAGCGCCCAGTCCTCCACGAACTCGTACCCGGCCGCGCCGAAATCGCCGCCCATCGAGCAGGGGAACGAACGCCGCTGCACGTCGCCGTTGCGTATGGCGGTGGCCACAATCCCCGCGCCGGACTCGGTCTTCTCCTGCTCTATGTAGCTGCCTTCCGTGCTCGCAAAGACCGTCTCGGTGCGGTAGAACTCCATGGAGCCCTCGGCGATGCCGACTCCGGGATTCGCGCGCATCAGCCGGTCGGCGTCCAGAAGCAGCGAGATCTTCTCCTCCAGCGGCACGTCGAACGGGTCGCGCCGGCATGGCATCAGAAACCGCCCGTCGGCGACATCGGCGGGGGCCAGCGTCACCGGCGCGCCGCTCACCGAGGCGCTGGCGAGCGCTATTCGCACGGCAAGCTCCGCGACCCGTCTGCCCTCTTCCTCGCTGATCGTGGAACTGGACGCGAAACCCCACGCGCCGTTGACAATCGCCCGGATGCCGAAACCCTCATCCCGGGACGAGGACAGGCGGTCCACGGCGCCGTTTCTCGTCTCGATCGCCTCGTTCCTGCGCCGGACGATGCGCACGTCGGCGTACGAAGCGCCAAGCGCCTTTGCGGCGTCCAGCGCCTGCTGACAGAACTCTCTCATCTGCGCAATCTCCTCTCGGGGATGCAGCCTTCTGGCCGCTGCTGCGTCACTTGCCCGCCTCCGGCTCCGCGGGCCGCTTCATAATGCTGCGCTCGGCCGGGCTGATAACCCGCGCCACGCCGTTCTGGCGGCTGGCCACCGATCCGTCCAGCCGCCCTTCGAGCACCACGCGGATGGTGCGAAACCTGTGCCGCCGGCAGCGTATCGCGACGAACGTGCCCGGGGCGGCCGCGGGCGGCCTTGTGTACTCATACTCCGATCCTGACGCATTCGGAACCGCCATCGGGCACGACAGCACGGCCGGGGACTTCAGGAAATCCGGATACAGTTGCCCCAGCGAAGCGGGGTACTCGCCGTTCTTGTTGTGGTAGCGGGCCATGGCGCCGGACAGGCTGGCCATACTCCGCGTGCATTCCTGAAGCCTGACGATGTTGTTGAGCGGCTCCGGCACCTTGCCGTGACGCGAGTAGATCGCCAGTGTGAGCATGGCTGCCAGCATCCCGAGCACCCCCACCGCCAGACAGCCGACACACGCGACAGCCGGCGCGCTGTGGCGCGGCGCTTCACGTTGTGGCGATGCTTCGGGTGTGTTGGGCAACGGGCGATTCTCCGCGGAGCAGCGCCGTGCTGCGGCGCTGCGGCTCTTTCGGGAATCATATTGCTTTCGGCCGCCCCCGTCAAGCCGCGCGGCCGAGCGCTTCTTAGAGGGTTGGGCGCGCATTCTGATATAATCCGTCTCGCTATGCGGATTCTGATACAGGGAGTTGATCCGGCCGAGACCATCTCGTCCGCGCTTGAACTCGGGGCGGCTGTCATGCAGCCCGGGGTCGAGTCTCTGGTGCGGGAGATCATCGAGGACGTGCGGGTTCGCGGTGAGAGCGCGCTTCTCGATCTCGGGCGGCGATTCGACTGCCCGCGGCTCGAAAAAATCGCCGTGCCCCGAGACGAGATCGAACGTGCCGCCGCAAGGGTGGGGGACGATCTGTGGCAGGCGCTGGAACGCGCGGCCGGCAACATCCGGCGCTTCCACGAGGAAGAGAAGCAGTCGTCGTGGGTCACGGCACGCGGCGGAGCGACGCTCGGACAGCTTGTGAAACCGGTGGACTGCGCCGGACTATACGTGCCCGGCGGCCGCGCCTGCTATCCCAGTTCTGTTCTTATGACCGCTATCCCGGCTTCCGTCGCGGGCGTAAAGCGCATTTATCTGGCAACACCTGCGGGGCCGGACGGCCGTCCGCCGGACGCGGTGCTGGCTGCCTGCAGCCTCTGCGGAGTCACCGGCGTCTTCAATATGGGCGGCGCTCAGGCGATTGCGGCCTTCGCATTCGGGGCCGGCTGCGTTCCGCGCGTGGACAAGATCGCCGGACCGGGCAACCAGTATGTGAACACCGCCAAGCGGCTGCTGTTCGGGCAGGTCGGCATAGACTCGCTGGCCGGGCCGAGCGAGGTGCTGATCGTCGCTGACGACTGTGCCCCGGCCGAATGGATTGCCGCCGACCTCATCGCGCAGGCCGAGCATGCGGGCGATTCGAAGGCGATCCTGGTCGCGCTCTCCCGCGAGGTCGCCGAAGCAGTCAACAGCGCTGTCGAGAAGCGTGTCCGCGCGGAGCCCCGCCGCGAACTCATCGAGCAGTCTCTTTCCAGTGGCGGGGTCATCATCGTCGCAGAAAGCCCGGATGCGGCGCTCGAACTCGTGAACACCTGTGCCCCAGAACACCTGCAGCTTCTCGTCAGAGACCCGCAGGAGTGGATTCCCGGGGTCAGGAACGCGGGCGCCATCTTCGCCGGGCCCTATACGCCCGTGCCGCTCGGCGACTACGCCGCCGGGCCTTCGCACACGCTCCCGACGGGCACCTCGGCGCGATTTCTGTCGGCGCTCGGAGTGGCCGAATTTCAGAAACGCACGAGCCTGCTCTGGTATGGCCGCGATGCGATGCAAGAAGACGCTCGCGCGGCGATGGTCATCGCTGAGGCGGAACAGCTTCACGCTCACAAAGCGGCGCTCGAGATTCGCCTGGCGGACGGCGCGGACCATCGACGCCCCGCGCCGCGGCAACTCAGGACACCGGATACACCAGCCTCGGCGGCGTTCTCGTCAGA
>JAGVUD010000190.1 GCA_019136435.1 Armatimonadota bacterium
TCGAAAAAGGCGCGAAGAGCGCGGTGCTGCTTCCGGGTGAGGCGAAAACGACGCGATGGCAGCTCGCGGAGGCAAAGCGACAGGCGGGAATCGGGCCGGGGGAGACGGTGACCGCCTATGTTTTCCGCGCGGTCACGTTCGGCGAGGGGGCGCGTTAGCCGGAGAGTGCCTGTGCGGCGTGGTAGGAGCTGCGCACCAGCGGGCCGCTCTCAACGTGCCGGAAGCCCATCTCCAGCGCCCTTTCTTTGAACCAGCCGAACTCGTCCGGCGTCACCCATCGCTCGATCGGCAGGTGGTTTGCGGAAGGCCGCATATACTGCCCGATGGTGAGAAAGCTCACTCCGGCGGCGCGCAGGTCTCGGAGTGTCTCGATCACTTCGCCGTCGCTCTCTCCCAGCCCGGCCATGATCCCGCTCTTCGTGGGGATGGAGGGGGCCATCTCAGATGCGGCTCGCAGCACCTGTAGAGAACGATCATACCTGGCCTGAATACGCACCGGCTCTGTCAGGCGCCGAACTGTCTCCACGTTGTGGTTGAAGACGTCCGGCCCGGCCGCGAGCACAGCGGCCACGGCCTCCCGGCTCCCCTCAAAGTCGGGGGTGAGCACTTCGATGGTGGCGGTGGGCATCGTCTGGCGGAGCGCACGGATGCACTCCGCGAAATGGGCCGCCCCTCCGTCCGCGAGATCGTCGCGGGTGACGGATGTGATGACGACGTGCCGGAGCTTCATTTCCCTGGCGGCTTCGGCGAGGCGGGCCGGTTCGTCCGGGTCAAGCGGCCGCGGCCTGCCCGTGCTGATTGCGCAGAACTTGCACGAGCGCGTGCAGATGTCGCCCATGATCATAAACGTCGCGGTGCCGCTCTTCCAGCATTCTCCCAGGTTAGGGCAGCGCGCGGACTCGCAGACGGTGTGCAGAGACCCGAGCGTGTGCTTCATGCTGTCGTAGATGTCGAACGAGATTGCGCGGGCTCTCATCCACGGTGGCCGCTCGCCGGGAGCGATGGCGGGTTTCTCGCCGTCGCTCAATCCCGGTGCCCCTCGGTCACGCGCAGGCAGGCCTGATAGACGTCCTCTTCACCCGGCACGGCCATCTTCTCGAGGTTCTTCGCGTAGGGCATCGGAACGTCCACGCCCGAGACGCGCAGGATCGGGGCGTCCAGGTCGTCAAAGGCTTCGGTCTGAATCTGCGCGATCACTTCGGCGGCCATTCCGCACATCGGCCAGTCCTCTTCGCACACGACGGCCCGGTGGGTCTTGCGGACGCTCTCGACAACAGTGTCAATATCGAGCGGCCTCAGCGTGCGAAGGTCAACGACTTCTGCCGATATGCCCCGCTCCGCGAGCCGCTCGGCCGCCTTGAGGGCGAACAGCGTCATGCGCGAGTAGGTGATGATGGTGACGTCCGCGCCCTCGCGCTTCACGTCCGCCACCCCGAGCGGAACGGCGTAGTCCTCGGCGGGCACTTCGCCTTTGGAGAGATAGATCAGCTCGTGCTCCAGAAAGATGACCGGGTCCGGGTCGCGGATGGCCGACTTCAGCAGCCCCTTCGCGTCGGCGGGGGTTGCGGGCAGGACGACTTTCAGTCCGGGAACGTGCACGAACCAGGATTCGAAGTTCTGCGAATGCTGCGCCCCGAGTTGAAGTCCCACGCCCGTCGGCGCGCGCATCACCATCGGCACGTTGTACTGCCCGCCCGACATGTAGTAGTACTTCGCGGCGTGGTTGACGATCTGGTCGAGCGCGAGCAGCGAGAAGTTGACGGTCATCATCTCCACGACCGGCTTGAGCCCGGCCATCGCGGCCCCCACTCCCGCGCCGGCGATGGCCTCCTCCGAGATCGGAGTGTCAATCACGCGGCGCGCCCCGAACTCGGCGAGCAGCCCCTCGCTCACTTTGTACGCGCCCTGATATTCGGCGACTTCCTCGCCGATCAGAAACACGTCCGGGTCGGCCCGCATCTCCTCGCGCAGGGCCTGGTTCAGAGCTTCTCTGTAGGTCAGAATGGGCATGGTCTCCGTTACTCCCCGGATGCGTAGACGTGGTCGTAGAGCGCATCGGCCTGAGGGAAGGGCGACTCCTCCGCGAACTTCACCGACTCGTCCACTACGGCGTCAATCTCCGCCGAGATGCCTCGAATCTCTTCGTCCGTTATGAGGCCCGCGCCCAGAAGCTGTTTCTCGTAAATGCTGATCGGGTCGCGGACGCGCCACTCCTCGACTTCGTCCTTGGTGCGGTAGGTGGCCGGGTCGGCCATCGAGTGTCCGCGATAGCGGTAGGTCTTCGCTTCGATGAACCAGGGCCCCCGCCCGGCGCGGCATTCGGCCACCACGTCATCCGAGAGCGCGCGTATCGCGAGCAGGTCCATGCCGTCCACATGGGCGCTCTCCATGCCATACCCGCTTACGCGGCGGTTGAGGTCGGGCACGGCGGATGCGCGTGTGACCTGCGTCCCCATGCCGTAAAGGTTGTTCTCGCAGACGAAGATGACCGGCAGCTTCCAGAGCGCCGCCATATTGAGCGCCTCGTGAAAGGCCCCTTCGTTTACCGCTCCGTCGCCGAAGAAGCAGACGCAGACCTGATCGCCGCCCCTGTACCTGATCGCCAGCCCCACTCCCGTGGCAATCGGCAGCCCGCCGCCCACGATTCCGTCGCCCCCCATGAAGTTGCGCTCGCGGTCGAACAGATGCATGGAGCCGCCCTTGCCGCGGCTGATGCCCGTCTCCCGGCCGAAAAGCTCCGCCATGATCGCCTTCGGATCGCTGCCCACAGCCAGAATCTGGCCGTGCTCGCGGTAGGTGCCCATCACGTAATCATCAGGCCGCAGCGCCGAGATGATGCCGACCGCAACAGCTTCCTGGCCGATATACAGGTGGCAGAAGCCCCCGATGGACGCCTGCATGTACTGCTTTCCCGCCATCTCCTCGAACCGGCGGATCAGCACCATTTTGCGGTACATCTCGAGGTGTCCTTCGCGAGGGATGGTTCGCAGCCCCTCCGATTTCCTCGCCTCAGAGCGTGTTGTCGCCATGTCCGTTCCTCTGCTCAAGCATAGTCATAGAAATCGTTTCCCGTTCCCCCAAACAGCTTCAAAGGCAAGAACGCGCGCCGACGCCGTAAAGACTCCCGGAGGTGCTATTCCAGGCGCTTCTTTACCCGCGCGACCTCGCCCGGAGCGTCAACGAGCAGCCGCTCCTTGCCGTATATGAAGCTGGAGCGTTCGAAGTCGGCCAGTTCGAAGTCGGGCCCGAGCACGATGGCGCCGGTGGGGCATGCGTCCTCGCAGTAGCCGCAGAATATGCAGCGCAGCATGTTGATCTCGTACACGGCCGCGTAGCGTTCGCCCGGAGACTTGCGGTCGTCGTCGGTGTTGTCGGCTGCGATGACCTCGATGCAGCGCGCAGGGCAGGCCCCCGCGCACAGCGAGCAGCCGATGCAGCGCTCCAGCCCGTCCTCGTGACGCAGCAGCTTGTGCCGCCACCGCGCGCGAGCGGACACCGGCCGCTTTACCTCCGGATAATTGACCGTGGTCGGCTTCCGGAAGACCTGCTTCAGCGTTATTCCGAGACCTTTTACAAACTCAACAAACAATCGCTAGCCCTGTCTCTGCTCCGCCAGCGCCCGCGGATGAATTCCGTTGACGCCCAGACGGCCCCATTCAACACCGGCGTAGCCGTCTGCCTCCCGCGTCACCTGTTCGAAGATCTCCTCAACGGATGCCGGCAGCCACGGATTCCCGAGCGCCTGTGCCAGGTCCGCCGCTATCTGCCAGACCGGCTTCGCGCGCCCGCGCGGGCGGATGGCCCGGAAGACCCGCTGAATTCGCCCGTCCGTGTTGCTGAAGGTGCCGCCCGTTTCCAGAACCGTCAGGCACGGCAGCGCCACATCCGGACTCACGGGCAGGCTATCCGCCGCCCAGCCCATATACACAATCGCTTCCAGTCTGCCGAGCGCGTCCTTCACAAGGTCCGCATCCAGATCCAGAAGCGGTTCGGCTCCGGCCAGGAAGAGCGCCTTGATCCTGCCGTCCCTCGCCGCCTGCAGCATCTGCGCGCCTGAAAGTCCGCCATCCGGCGCGGGCAGGATGCCCAGATCGAGCGCGCCTCTGCTGTTGCAGGAGGGCAGCACCGCGACCAGGCGCGCCTGCTCGCCGAGCGAGCGCGCGAGGGCGCCGAGCGCCGCAATCAGCGAGGCGTCTTCGGTCTCGGCAAGGCGGGAGCCAAGAACCACCACAGACGGCGAGGGCTCATCGCGCTCTGCAATCTGCTTCGCAAGCGCCTCGACAGCCGCCGCCGCCTTGCCCGGCTCGTAACGGACCTTCGCGGCGGCGTATCCGTCCAACTCAACATCAGAGCCATGCACGCTGATCAGCGCCGCCCCGTCCTGCCGGACGGCCTTCTTAACGCGAAGCTCCGTTACGGGCTGCTCGCGGCTCAGATCCACGCCGATTGTGATGATCCGGGCGGCGGCGTCAATGTCCACCAGGGTTCCGGCCGCAAAGCCTGCCTCGCGGCCGGCGCGGGCGATGTCGGCCAGGGCCGCATCGCGCTTCCGGGCGCTGTGGTCGAGGTTCTTCTCGCCCAGCGCTTCGCGCGCGAGCTTCGCAATCGCGTACAGGTTTTCGTTCGTCATCGCCGGGGACGCCATAATGCCCAGCGTTCCCGCTTTCGAGTGCTCCGAGAGCGTCGCCGCCGCCCGCACGAGCGCCTGCTGCCAGGTGGCGTTCGTCAACTCCTAGCCGCTCTTCAGCTTAGGTTCCAGCAGGCGGCGTTCGTTCACGAAGCCGAATCCGAACCGACCCGCGTCGCACAGCCAGCCGTCGTCCGTGTGCCTGTTCTCGCGCGACCAGTACCGGACAACCTCGCTTCCGTCCCGCGTGTCCACGCGGATGTTGCACCCTGCCGCGCACCCCGTGCAGACTCCGGGCGAGTGCGCGACCTCCCACGTCCGGCCGAAGAAGCGGGTCGGAGCGCCCGTCAGAGCGCCGACGGGGCACAGTTCAATCGTGTTGCCCGCGAACTGACTGTCGAACGGCTGGTCCGGATGCACGCCGATCTCCTGCCCGTTGCCGCGCTCGAACACGCCGAGCTGCTCGTGGCCGGAAATCTCCTGGCAGAACCGCACGCAGCGGAAGCACATAATGCAGCGTTCGCGGTCGAGCAGGATGTTGGGCCCGATCTGGAGCGGCTTCTCCCATCGTCTCTTGGCGAACGTGTAGCGGCTCTGGCCCGGCCCGAACTTGTAGGTGTAGTCCTGAAGCGGGCATTCCCCGCCCTTGTCGCAGATGGGGCAGTCGAGCGGGTGGTGCACCAGCAGGAACTCGAGCATCCCGCGGCGCGCCTTCTCGACCCGGGCGTTGTTCGTGTGGACGACCATGCCCTCTTTGACCGGGGTGGTGCAGCTCGCGACCAGCTTCGGCATCCCCTCGATTTCAACCAGGCACATCCGGCAGGCGCCGACCGGCGCGAGCTTCGGATGGTAGCAGTAGACCGGTATCAGAATGCCCGCCTGCGCCGCCGCCTCCACCAGAAGCGTGCCCGGCTCCACCTGCACCGTCCTGCCGTCAATTGTCAGAGTCACCAGATCAGCCATACTCAGAACCGTCTCAGCCGTGTGCCGCCGCCTGTCACCTGTCCACGTCTCCCAGAACGATGTCTATGCTTCCGATGGTTGCGACGGCATCGGCGACCAGTCCTCCCTGAAGCATTACGGGAAGCGCCTGGAGGTTGGCGAACGAGGGAGTCCGCGCGCGCATCCGGTAGGGTTTCGGCGAGCCGTCGCCGGCAATGTAGAACGACAGCAGCCCGCGCCCGGTTTCGGTCGGAACGTGAGCCTCTCCGTGCGGGGCCGTGAACCCGATCGTCGAGATCAGAAAATGGTGAATGAGACTCTCCATGCTGTTGTCGAGTTCATTCTTGGGAGGCGGGATCATTTTGCGGTCGTTCGTCTGAACGGGCCCGGGCTCCAGCCGGTTCATCGCCTGCCGTATGATCTTGTGGCTCTGGCGCAACTCCTCGATGCGGCACAGATACCGGTCGTAGACATCGCCGTGCGTTCCGGCGGGGATCTCGAACTCGTACGTCTCGTATCCGCAGTATGGCTCGGCCTTGCGGATGTCCCAGGCGAGGCCGCTTCCGCGCAGCGACGCGCCGCTGACGCCGTACGCAAGCGCGTCATCAAGTGCCAGCCTGCCGACTCCGCGCGTGCGCTCGAGCCAGATCGGGTTTTTGGTCAGCAGGGTCTCGTACTCGCCCACGCGGCTGGGGAATACGCGCATGAACTGCTCGAGCGCGGGCATGAACTCGTCCGGAACATCCTCGCGAAGCCCGCCCGGGCAGATGAAGCTCGTCATCATCCGCACGCCGGAGATCATCTCGAACATGTCCAGAATCTGGTCGCGTTCGCGGAAGCAGTAGAAGAACGGGCTCATCGCGCCCATATCGAGCGCGTGCGTTCCCAGCCACACGAGATGCGACTGGATGCGCGTCAGCTCGGCGAGTATCACGCGCAGCACCGTCGCGCGCGGCGGCGCCTCCACGCCAACCAGCTTCTCGACCGACAGCGAATACGCCAGGTTGTTTCCGAGCGGAGAGAGATAGTCCATCCGGTCGGTGAGCGTGAGCGCCTGCTGAAAACTGAGCGTCTCGGCGGTCTTTTCGATTCCCGTGTGAAGGTAGCCGATATCGGGAAGCGTCCGGGTTATGTTCTCGCCGTCGAGCTCGATGAGGAGGCGCAGCACTCCGTGTGTGCTGGGGTGCTGCGGGCCCATGTTCAGGATCATGCGCCCGTCCGCGTCCGGCTGACCGTCTGGCCCGGCGGCGGGCTCGATAAGCTGCGTGTACGATCCCGGCGTGGTCTCGAGCGCCTGCCACCCCGCGAATGCGTCCTGCCCGGGAGCGGGCGGAAGCGTCTGCGGCTCGACGTCGCCGAAGTTGCCCGAGAACTGCACCTGCTCGCCGTTGATGGGATAGTCCTTGCGCAGGGGATGTCCGCGCCAGTGCTCCGGCATCAGAATGCGCCGCGGGTCGGGATGGCCGTTGAAGCTGATCCCGAACATGTCCAGAAGCTCGCGCTCGTGCCAGTTCGCGCCCGCGTAGATGTCCGATATCGAGTCCACCGCGGGCGCGCTCTCGTCGAGCTTCACTTTGTAGTGAAGATGCCGCTTCTGCCCGGTTGAGTAAACGGTGTAGGTCAGGTCGAAGCGCGGCGATTCGAAGAGATAGTCAATGCCGCCGATGTCCGCGAAGAAGTCGAAGCTCTGCGAGCGCGCCCACTGCGTGAACTCGCGTACGCGCGGGCCGCTGACGACGATGGAGCCCTCGCCGGACGGGCGGTCGGAGAGACTGATGTCTTCCCCGAAGCGCTCCCGCGCCTGCTCGAAAAGCCGTCTGGTGTCTTCTAGATGCACTTTGCGCCTGCGTTGCCCGCTATTTCTTCCACGGCGAGACCACTTTCTCTCTTGGCGCGGGGGTCAGGACTCTGCCGCCGGGCACCGCCTCGCCCGCGCGGATCTTCTCCTGAAGCCGCGTTATCGCGTAGAGCAGGGCGTCGGGGTTCGGAGGGCAGCCGGGAATGTAGACGTCCACGGGCACCACCTTGTCCACGCCCTGAACGATCGCGTAGTTATTGAACACGCCGCCGCACGACGAGCAGGCGCCCATCGCGATGACCCATCGCGGCTCGGCCATCTGCTCGTAAAGCCGCCGTATCACCGGTGCCATCTTCATCGAGACGCGGCCGGAGACGATCATGAGGTCGGCCTGGCGGGGGGACGGCCGGAAGACCTCGGCCCCGAATCGCGAGATATCGAACCGTCCGGCGACGGTGGACATCATCTCGATGGCGCAGCAGGCGAGGCCGAACGAAAACGGCCACAGGGATGAGCTCTGCGCCCATTTAGCCAGCTTGTCCACTGTCGAGAAGACGATGCCCGGGACGGCATCCTGAGATCCGCTCATAGATGATCAGTTCCTTCGCGCGGGCGCCGCGTCAGACACGCAGGCGCGCGCCACACAAGGCAAAAGCGCCTCCGGCCCTGCCCGCGCAGGGCGCGAGACGCTCGTGTCAGCCGCTTCGACCCTGCGCAAGTGTGGCAGAATTCGCCTCTCGCTGTCAACAAGCGGACACGGGGGCGCGCAGGGGACGAAAGTCCACGGAGAATGGTTTCGTGCGTGATACATATCACGCTCGAAACCGGCGTGAGATTCTGTCACATCCTCCCGGGCGAGGGCCGCGCCGGGCTCTTTGCTGGTAGAATCGTTGTGTCATGGACATCAAGGTGCATCTTCAGATGGGTGAGAGCGGCAAGATCGTCGCTTCCGCGCCGGTGCTTCCCGGCTGCTGGTCTCAGGGCAGCACCCGCGAGGAAGCCCTGGCGAACATCCGCGAGGCGATTCGGGCGTGGCTCGAAACAGAGCAGGCCAAGGCGGCAAGTGCTCCCGCCTCAGCCGAGGTCGCGACGGTTTCGGTCTAGCGCTTTCGTGCCGCCGCTACCTGTCATAAGCGGTCGAGAAGCGCGCAGAGCCTTTGAGCAGGCCGGATGGGTGCTGGCGCGCCGTCGGGGCAGCCATATGGTGATGTCAAAGGCGGGCGTTGCGGTGAACCTGACAGTCCCTGATCACAGGGAGCTTGACGCGGGGCTACTGCGAGGGCTCATCCGCGACTCAGGGCTTTCCGTGGATGAGTTCCTGGCGCTGCTGGGCTAGAGCGGTCAGCCTGGAGCGTGCGGTTCACGCCGGGTCCGGCTACGACAACTCGTCGTAGACCTTCGCCAGCTTGTCGGAGTAGTGATACCAGGTGTTGTTGAGAGCAGTCTCGCGCGCGGCCTGGCCCATCGTCTCCCGCAGCCCCGGGTTGTCGCGAAAGAGCAGAATCCGCTCCTTGATCGCCTCCACGTCGCGGGTGGGCACCACGAACCCGTTCACGCCTTCCTCCACGACATCCCTCGCCCCCGTGTTGTCCGAAATCACCACCGGCACCCCGCAAGCCATAGCCTCGGTCACGACCATCCCGAACCCGTCCTCCACCGAAGGGAACACGAACAGCGTGCCCTGGCGGTACAGCTCGGCCAGCTCCGGCCGCGAGTCCACATGCCCCACGATCTTCAGTCCCGGCAGGCCCTCATACTGCTTCAGCATCCCGACCGCGTCGTTCAGCACCACCCCGAGCAGCCAGAGTTCCGCGTCCTTGAGCGCCATTTCCTTCCACGCCTGCAGCAGATACTGCGGGCCCTTCCGCAGGCACACCATGCCGCAGTAGACGACCCGGAACACGCCGTCGCGCTTCGGCCCCGGAGTGAACGCTTCGGTATCCACGCCGTAGTTGATGACGCGCACTTTCGATTCGGGCACGCCGTGTTTCACGAGGCTCTGCTTCGCGAACTCGCTGCAGACGACGACCCGGTCCGCCATCTCGATTTCGCGGATGGCTTTCCGGATCTCGAACGGGGCGGCGCTGCGGCCCTTGAAGCCGTACTTTCGCTGCTCCGCGCCGACGAGCGCGCTCATCTCGAGCGGGTGCGTGTTCGGGCGCTCGAGCACCAGCCGCGCTCCCGTCTTCGCCGCCCGCCTGAACGAGAACAGCGTCTGGTTCGTCCATCCGTGAAAGATGCCGCCCGGTGTCAGAAACCTGCGCGCGGCCAGGTCGTGTCCGTTGTCCACCAGCAGCATATCGAGCGAGAAGCGCGCGCGGAAGCGGTAGGGAATGCGCGTTCGCATCGCAGCCATTCTGGTTTCGGGAACGATGCGGATCAGCTCCGGCGGCACCTGGCACTCGGCCGCTGACGGCACGTACACCTTTCCGAGACGCCCCTGCCTGTGTGCCGCCATGCAGCCCTGATACGCAATGTACCCGCACCCCCACGTCGCGAACGGGCGGGCTATCGAGTGCTGAACCTGTGGAATACTATCTATTGCGAATTACCTTTGCCGGAATGCCGCCCACGACAACCCCCGGCGGAACGTCCTTCGTCACGACTGCTCCCGCCGCGACAACCGAGCCGTCGCCGATCGTGACTCCGGGAGTGATGACGGCGAAGTTGCAGATCCAGACGTCCTTGCCGATGATGCGTGTGCGCGATGATGGTGCAGAACTGCGACAGCAGCGTATGGTCGCCGATTTCGATACGCGCGCCGCCAGTGCGCACGTTGCAGAACTCCCCGATGCCCGTGCGCTTGCCGATAATCAGCGCGGCGTTGTTCTCCTTGGGCTCCCGCGTCTCGTTGGTGATCCAGACCATGCTGTGCTGCAGAATCGCCGAGCCTTCGCCCATTTCGAACGCACACCAGGGGTCCCACTTGATGTCCGCCGAGTAGTGGATGCTCGGGAACCGCCGGCGTATTTCCCACGCGGCGATATCGTTCTTTATGACATGCTTGGCGCGTCCCCAGACATCGAGCGCATAGCTGCCCCAGTTCATGCCTTCTTATACTCCCTGCAGGCGCGCGGAGTTGCAAGCAGATGCGCAAGCTCCCGCTCGCTCCAGCGGCCCGGCGCCGGGTTCGGCCGGGTTCCCGCGAGCTTTCTTGCTTCCTTTGCGGCCTGCGCCAGCGTCCGGTCGCCGCGTACCGCCGCTTTGGCTATCATCAGCAGCATCCAGAGCCTGTGCTCCCGGAGCATGTGCCGGTCGTGGATGTTTTTGATCAGGAACGCTATCCGGTTGCGCCACACGATAGCCTGCCGCCGTTCGGCCTGCGACGTGCTGTTGACGGTCTGGTGCGGATGCCGGTGCCAGGCGATGGCCCGCGGCTCGTTGACGCACCGCCAGCCGCGCATCCACGCGCGCCAGCACAGGTCTATGTCTTCCCAGAAATACGGCGCATAAAGCGCATCGAATCCCCCGAGCGCATCGAAGCGCTCCTTCTTCACGACCATGGCGCCCCCGACGGCAAACGCGATGTCGGTCCGGTCTGCCTGGAACAGCTCTGGCTGCCCGCCTCCCGGGAACTCGGTGTGAAACAGCCCGCGCCGGAAAGGCAGCGCGGTCACGCCGGCATTGCCCGAGCCTTCCGACGTCTTCAGGTGGAAGCCCGCGGCGAACACGTCCTCCGGCGCGCATGCCTCACAAGCTGCTGTCAGGCACTCGGGCGCGAGTTCCATGTCCGTCATGCAGACGGCGACGAGATCGGCTCGCGCGGCGCGAACGCCGCCGTTGACAGCCGCGCCGAAGCCACCGTTAGCAGCCCTGGGGATGACCTCAACGTCCGGCGCCGCTTCGCGCGCGGCTTCGGCGCTGCCGTCCGTGCTTGCGTCGTCAACGACGATGATCTGCGAGGCGCCCGCCAGACGCGCCGACTGCGCGACGGAGGGCAGGAACTGCCGCAGCAGCTCCGACCCGTTGTAGGCCGGCACGACAACGGCAAGCGTCATCCAGTCCGTGCTTTCGCCGAATGTCCCCCGCGCACAATCGCCATGCCGTGCCTCATCGCCTGCCCGCCGCCTACGGGGCAGACGCCAGTTTCACCGCGTCCGCCGTGAGCGGCTTGCCCTGTCCCTCGTTCTTGCCGGAGACGATGACCCGCGTCCCGGGCTTCGCGAAGGCGGGCAGCGCCTTCGACAGAACCGTCTTCGCCCGCGCCGGGCTCAGTTTCGCCGGCTTCTGCCCGAACGTCAGCACCTGGTCGGCAAGCAGGTTCATGCGGGTTTTGTCGGCTGCAACAGTGTCAATCACGCCCGCGAGGGCAATCTCGCCAGCCTTGAGCGCGGGCCAGGCAATGCCGGACCCCTGCGAGGGCTGCGCCCGGGCGCCCGCCGGGGCGCCCGCCGATGGCGCGCCCGGATTGTAGCCCGGAAAACTGAGCGAGCTGATCATCATCCTGACAGCGTCATCCACCTGCGACTCACGCGTCTTGGGGCCCATCGCCGCAACTCCGACGGCGTATTTCGAATTGCCCGGCAGAGGGCTGATGGCGCCCGCCTGCACTCCGTCGCCGCTGCCGATTGCCTGCTTGATCCATGCCTCCTGGGCCATCGCGACGGCTGCTTTCGGAATGGTGAACGTGAAGCCGTTGAACACGATCCCCTGCCCTGAGTTCGCCTGCCAGCGCCGTACCGCTGCCTGAGGGGCCTGCATGCTCATCATCGCCAGCGTCTGTTCCAGCATTACCGCCGGGGGGACCCCATCCTTCTCCGACGCCACGAACACCGCGTACACCATCCCGCCTCCGGTGAAGGCCTCCGCGAACATGTCCTGGCCGGGCGGAATGGCGACGGTCTGTTTGTCGCTGGCGGATGGGAGGTGGAGCGCGAACCCGTAGCGCGGATACTGAAGCTGGGTCACCTTCCCCGTGCCCGGAGTCTGCGCGAACGCCATGCCCGCCGCGCACAGAATTACAACTATGGTTGTGAAAAGTCTCATATCAATCTCCGTCAGATCGGGCCGTCAGACTCCGGGTTTGCCCGCCCAGAGCGTCCCCCGCTTCAGAAGCAGCCCGAAGTTCTCGTCCTGGCAGGCCGCCGGGTCGTGCCCGAGCGCAAGGTAGAAGACGCGGCCCTTGCCCCACTGCTTTGTCCACGCCACCGGCCGCGCGATCCCCTGCCAGAGGGCCGTCGCAAGCACGTCTACGCGCGGGTCGTAGTCGGTGATGTACTGCTCGTCCGTCACCGTGAACTCGTCCAGCCCGTCTGTTATCTCGTGCTCCCGGTCGAGCACGCTGACCATGTAGCTGCGATAGTGCGGGTGCGTCACGAACTGACCGCCCACCAGCGCCCGGTACTCCTCCGAGTCCTTGAACGAGTCCGCGCCCGAGTGTATCGGCACGAACCCCTTGCCGCTGGCGACGAACCCGCACAGCCCGTCGCGCTGGGCGGCAGTCAGGGACCCGATCGTATAGTACAACACGACCGCGTCGAATGCCCCCTCGCCGAGTTTCGTGAAGACATCGAGATCGTCTTCGACATGCGTAACGTCGAAGTCGCCCGCCGCGTCGAGATGCTTCTTGATTTCGACGCCGCAGCCCTTGTGATCGTGAATTTCGCCGCCTGTGAACAATAAGACCCTGGTTTTCGCCATTTACCTCACTCCAATTTCTGTTGTGGCCACATGGGACTTGCCGGGCGGCGCCCGGTTTTCCTGCCTCAGACGCGCATGTCGAATCAAAGAGCCTGCCTCCCGAGCGCTTCCGCAGGAGCATGAGGCCGCGGTCGGGAAGAATGAGGGGAGGCTTCACCGCGAAGCCGGGGAGGAACACCGTTTCGATGGATCTCAACGCGCTCGTTCTGATGCTGACCCTGACAGTCCTTTGCGCTGTGTGCTGCGCGGCGGCGCCCGAGAATTTGTACACAGCCGATCTGGTCGCCTATCCTGGCGCATGGGCGTTCGACATCCCACGCGAGTCCATCATTCTCGTGAGCGACGATCAGCTCGAAGCGCTTTCCGACCCCGACCGAAAGCTGGACCTCAGCCTCACGTTCGACAAGCGCGAAGAGAGCCTGCGGCAGGTCTGCGAACGCGCGAAGGCCCGCGGGTGCCGCACGCTCATCGTTGCGTTCGACCATTTCTTCAAGCAGTACCGCCCCGGGCAGGACGCCCCGCGCCGCCTCACTCCCGACATGCCCGAATACGTGCGGCTCATCGCAAAGATCAGCAAGTTCGCGCAAGAATACGGTCTGGGCCTGGAACTCAGCCTGCTCTCGCCACTCGAGATCGGGCCGGCCTACGCGAAAGCGACCGGCGAATCAGGCGTCTGGATGCACTATCGCAAGGGCCTGCGCGACCCGAAATCGGGAGCGTTCAGCGTGCAGGTGTGGCGGCAGAAGCGCTGGGTGAACAACAAGGGGCCGCTCGATATCAAAGACGCGGGCGTGCGGGTGTTCGCGTTCAGCGAGCAGCCCATCTGGGGCACGCCCTACCGCGCCGTGGACCCCGCGAGCATCGTCGAAATCACGAAGGACGCGCGCGTGGAGGCGTGGCCGTCGGAGCTGAAAACCGGAGAGTACCTGGCGCAGCGAATCCGCGTCTACGGCAAGGGCGATTCGGCGGGCGCGCGCAACCGGGTGCTTGTGGTGCAAAGCTACGAGACGCCCGAGATGGACTACTTCAGCCCGAAGGCCCTCCCTTACCTCAAGAAGCTCGTGGACGGCTACGCCGATGCCGGCGTGACGCTGAACGCGCTCTACTCCGACGAGATGCATATCCAGCAGGACTGGGGCTATCACAACCACCACGACAACGGTGAGTTCGCGCTTCGTTACGTCAGCCCGCACCTGGCGGCCGAATACGCGCGGCGCTTCGGCGCGGAGTACTCCGATTTCGCGAAGTATCTGATCTACTTCTGCTCGGGGCAGGAGGATACGGCCAACGATCTCTCCGCCAGGACCGCCGTGCAGCACGTGTTCGGCACGTCTCCCGCCGATATCCACCGCACCATGCTCTTCCGGGCGCGCTACTATAGCCTGCTTCAGGATGGGGTTGTGGATCTGTTCGTTCAGGCGAAGCGCCACGCCGAGGAGCGCTTCGGGCACAGGCTGGAGGCGAGGGCGCACGCGACCTGGGCCGAGAGCCCGACCTGCGACCGGTGGGACAGCGGGCAGGTGAATGAGAACACGCGGCGCTATGAGTACACCGGCGACTTCCTCTGGTCCAACACGGTTCACCAGTCCGCGGCCGCCTGCTCGGACTACTTCCGCTGGGGCGACTTTCTGACGGGCAACGGCAACGACCACGCGGAGGGCGGCTGGCTCGATCGCAACTATCTTGGCCTGACGCTTGCCTGCTCGACGGGCATTCTTAACGAGGTGCCCTTCTCGTACGGGGCGCACTGGGGGATGCCGGGCGAGATTGCCCGCAGGCGCAACTGGCTGACGGCGGCCTTCGGAACGAGCGGGAGCATGTACGGTCTCGTGCAGGGGATGGAGCACCGCGACGTTGACGTGCTGGTGCTCTATCCGCTCGACCTGGTTTCGGTTGACGAGCGCTTCGGAAGCTGGATGACTCAGTACGGCTACGCGAACCTGATTACTCCGGCGAAGCTGCTGGAGATGGGAAAGGTGGAAGGTGGGGCTATCAGAATCGCCGGGCGGTCGTTTGGCACGCTGGTGGCTCAGTTCGAACCGTTTCCTTCGCGAAAGCTCATCAGTATGATGCGCGAGTTTGCCGAGGGGGGCGGGCGCGTCGTCTGGAGCGGGCCACCGCCGCTTCTCTGCGCCGAAGGCGACGACATACAGGGCGAGTGGCGCGATCTGTTCGGCTGCGAGCACAACTACGCGCAGGACTGGGGGATGCGCGTCCCCGGGCGGCAGGTGACGTTCGAGGGCGATCTCGCGGGAGTTGCGCCGATGACCGTTCTCACAAGCTTCGTCGTGGACCGGTTCTACCCGGTGACGCCTCGCGAGGGCGCCGGGGTCGCGGCGCGTTCGGGGCAGCATGTGCTGGGCGTCACGCGCTCTGTTGGAAAGGGCACAGCGGCGTTCCTCGGCTGCCGCCTGCGCGACGACCAGTCCGCGAGTCTGGGCTATGACGTGGACACGCTGTCGCGGGTGCTGGCCGCGCTCGGGGCGTATCCGCCTTCGGGCAAGCCGGGAGCCAACGACAACACCGAGTTCGTGTCGCGCTTCGGAGATTACCTCGCCTGCCGCTTCCCGAACGGCGCGATCACGATTGCGAACCATCTCCGGGCGCTGGAAGAAGGCTGGGAGGGCGGCTTCGCGCGCGACGCAAAGCGGGACGCGGAATACCTGGCCGCGCACCCGCTGCCGTCCGAAGGGATTCACCTGAAGGATTTCCGCGTCAACGGGCACACGGTGACCTTCGACGGGCTGCACGCGCTGGCGTTCCGGCTGGATGATGCCGGAGACATGGCGGCGTTCGCGGGGACGCAGTTCTCGTCGGTGACGATTGACGGGCGCGAGTGGAAGTTCGCGGACGGGCCGCTTTCGCATCTTGTGTACGGCCCGGTAACGGAGGATCGCCGGGTTGCGGGTGGGGCGGTTCTGCAGGTGCGCTTCGACGGGGCGCCTGCTGTGCGCATCCCGGCGAAGGGGCTGCCCGAAAAGGTGAAAGTGTTCGCGGAGGGCGCAACTCCGGGGAGCCGGGGCGCGGAGGCGCCGTGCCGCCGCGAAGCGGACACTCTGGTTGTCGAGCGCAAGGATGGCGTCACGCCGGGAAGATGGCTGTACGTCGTTCCGGATTGAGCCTATGAAACCGGTATGGACTGCACTTGCCCTGATGGTCGCCTGCATGGCTGGTTCTGGCGCCTGTGCCCGGCCCGAACTGATCTTCTCACTTGATCAGGGGTTCGGGAACGGCATCGTCGTCCACGACGACCAGGTTGCGCTCACACGCATCATCGCTGCCCTGAAGCCGCTTCAGTCGCGCTACGAGGTTCGGGTGCTCCTGAACCCGATGGTGAAGGACAGGGCGAAGCTTCTTCGCGTCCTGGACACGCTCGCGGCGCGGCAGATGCCATTCGTGCTCGACGCGTGGTCGTCGGATGCCCAGACGCTCGGAAGCTGCTCCGATCAGAACGCGCCCCACGACCCGCGGCACGGCCTCACGGCTTCGATCGAGGACCTCCTGGCTCTGAAGAAGCGTTACGGCCGCTGGTTCTCGGGTATTCGGTTCACGGAGGTCTTCGCGCAGGATTTCACCGTACGCGCTGTGAGGAGCACGAACCCGGAGTGGGGCCGCCCGTGCTGGAAGATGCCCGAAGATTCGTTCTTCAGCGAGAGCATCGCGGAAGATCTTCTGCGCTTCGCGCGCCAACACGGGCTCACGGTCGAATGGTCGGACTGGCACTGGTCGCGCCTGCACCCCTGGGACGAGCCGCAGAAGAAGCACGAGGACGTCCTCAGGCGCCTGCTGCGGCGATACCCGGGTGTAGTCACGGTCGCCTACGCCAACAACGAGCCCAACGAAGACTCCGTGAGGCGACTGCCGGACTGGGAACAGACGGTCAAGCCCTTTGCCGACGACGGAGCCGCGGGGTTTGGCCTGTCCTGCCAGAGCTGGCTGCGCCGGGTCGAGACCGAAACTCCCGCCGAGGATATGATCGCCTGGACCCTGAGCGCGCTTGACCGCGGGGCGGCCCTGGTGCAGTACGAGCCTGTCTGGTACTTCTTCCGGCTTCCCAGGGGTACATTCGAGGTCGAAGGGTATTCTGCACGTCCCGCCTGGGTAGATCGGGGACTGCCGGAGTCCGCGTTCGTCCGGCTGCGGGAGGCACTTCTCGGGCAATCGGCCAACGTCAGACAGACGCCGCCCGTATCTGACGATGGGGGCCCGGCAGAACTGGGCAGGGAGGGACCGTAGAATGCAGCACAATCACACAGGCATCCTGCTGCACTGGGCGGCGCGCATCCTCGGCGGTGGGCTGCTCGCGCTGTATCTGGCGTTGATGCTCGGCGAGGGCGCGCCGCCGGTGCGGGCACAGACCGCCGCGATGTATACCGCGCTCCTGGGGATCGCGCTCGCGTGGCACTACGAGGCGGCGGGCGGCATCGTGACGCTGGCCGGGGCCGCCTGGTTCTACGCGATGGAACACGCGAGCACGGGGAGGTGGCCCGGCGGGTGGGTGTTTCCGCTGTTCTGGGTCGCCGGGGCGCTGTTCCTGCTCTCAGCCCTCACGCGCCGGTCTTTCGGGAGGTAGCGGCGGCTGCAGCGGCGAACTCTTCCGCGCGGCTGCCAGACAGCCCGACAGGAGACTTCACCCGGCCATGCTCAAACTGCTTCCGATCGCAATCATCCTTGTGACACTTGCATCATCAGCGCAGGCGGCTCAGGCCGTGGGCGAGCTGCGCTTCAAAGATGAGTTCATCAAAGGCCTTGTCCGGGCCATCCCCGGCATTCTGGCCAGCCAGGACGCGAACACAGGGCGTTTCGGCAAGGGCATCTGGATCGTCAATGATCAGCAGGTTATGTTCCCGCTCGCGGCTGCCTGGTCCATCGAGTCGGCGGACAACCCGTACTACCACGACGCCGCCGTGCTGAAGGCCGTCATGGATGCCGGCGACGCGCTCATCGAGGACGCGGACAAAGATGGCCGCTGGGAGTTTCGCAAGAAGGACGGCTCGACCTGGGGCAAAATCGCGCAGCCGTGGACCTACTCGCGATGGATTCGCGCTTACAGCCTCATCAAAGACGCTATGCCCCCGGACAGGCGCGAGCGCTGGGAGAAGGCGCTCGTTCACGGCTACACCTGGATATCGAAGAACGAGCTGAAAAAGGTTCACAACATCCCATCGCATCACGCCATGGGCCTGTATGTCGCCGGAATGGCGCTCGACCGCCCCGAGTGGAAAGAGCAGGCCCGCGCGTTTATGGCGAAGGTCGTGGCCGAGCAGGACCCGGGCGGCTTCTGGTCCGAGCATTTCGGTCCTGTTGTGTCATACAACTTCGTTTACAGCGACGCGCTCGGCGTTTACTACGCTCTTTCGAAGGACGAAGCGGTTCTGGACGCCCTGCGGAGGGCGTCCCGCTTCCATGCGATGTTCACCTACCCGGACGGCGCTCAGGTCGAGACCGTGGATGAGCGCAACCCCTACCACAAGAGCATCCGCACGGGCACCGTCGGGTTCTCGTGGACGCCGGAAGGTCGCGGACTGGTTCGGCAGCAGCTTGAGCTTCAGAAGAAGGCCGGTTCGCGAACGCCCACCGATGATCTGGCGAACTTCCTTCTCTACGGGCAGGAGGGTCCGGCCGAGGCCACGGCGGCGGGGGAAACGGACCGGCGCTCCCATCTCGAGGACGGCAGCGGCAAGCCCACCGCAATGGTTCGCCGGAAGGGCCCGTGGTTCGTCTGCATGTCGGCTTATTGCTGCCCGGTGTACGCAAACCGCTGGATACAGGACCGGCAGAACCTTGTTAGCATCTACCACGACAGCTGCGGAGTGATCATCGGCGGCGGAAACACCAAGCTGCAGCCGCTGTGGAGCAACTTCACGGTAGGCGATCCGTCGCTTCTGAGCCACAAACAGGGCGATGAGAGCCCGAAGTTCACCCCGCCGCCGGGCATCATTCACGTGCCATCGAGCGCTGCTCTCGCGCGGTCCGGCCCGCCCGTCATGGACCTGAAATACGGCGCGCAAGCCTGCCGGGTTGCGGCGATTCCCGTTGACGATGGGAGCCTCACGCTCACTCTTTCGGCGCCTGCTTTTGGGGCAGAGCAAGTGGAGGGGCATGTGACGCTGCTGGTGCGGCCGGATGCGCCGCTGGAGAGCGGTTCCGGCCAGAAAGACCTGAAAGAGCCCCTCACGCTCTCCGGCGCGGAAGCCGGCGGATGGATCGGGCAGGGGAACTGGCGCCTGACGGTGCCGGAGGACGCCCGCGTTCAGTGGCCGGTTCTTCCGCACAACCCCTACCGCAAGGACGGACGCGCCGAGATGAGCGAGGGGAGGGTGGTTGTCTCGGCGCAGGTTGCGCCCGAAACGCCGCACCGCGTGTTTACGCTCAGCATCGCGGACTGACCGGGCGGTTCAGGGGCGGGAGTCGGGGCAGGCTGTCACGGGGACCTGGCCGGACTCGGGCGCAAGGTTGAGCCGCTTCTCCATGATCACCGTCGTGCCGCCGGGCCCGGATGCCAGCATAACCCGGTCGCAGACAGCGAGCATCAGCGTGTAGCCGAGCCCCATGGTTGACTTGGTCGTGTAGCCGCTCTGGAAGGCCACCCTCGGGATGGCGAAGGTGTCAATGCCTTCCCCGTGGTCCACGACGGCGAGCCAGATGCTGCCGCTGTCTCGTCCGCCGTATAGCTCTCCGCCCGATGCATGCTTGAGCGCGTTGGTGGTGGCTTCTCCGATGGCGATCTCGAAGTCGCGCGCCGCCTCCTCGCTGAGCCCTTGCGAGCGCGACCATTCGCGCGCCAGCCGCCGCACCTCGCGCAGCTCTTCGGCCTGCGCGAAAGCAAGATGAAGCGTCGGGGCGTGGATGAAGTCCCGGGCCTCCTCCGGCTCCACGATCTGGAACTTGCCCTCCGACACCGCCAGGATAGTCTCACGATAGAATGCGCGCTTGTCGCGCTCCGTGGCCAGGGCTGCCTCGCGGCGCTCGGTTTCCGCCCGTTTGCGATCCCGTATGTCACGCGCGGACGCGAACGCGGTGGGGACTCCTTGGATATCGTTAACGTGAATGCTGACCTCCACCGGGATCTCCGTGCCGTCCTTCGCGAGCAGCACCGTCTCGAAGACGGCCTGGCGCCTGTCGAGAAGCGCCCGTGAGTTCTCGCGGAGTCTTCGGCGCAGGGTGGGCTTCACGAGGTCGAGCGGGCTCATCTGGAGCAGTTCGGTGAGGGAGTAGCCGGACACGCGCTGTGCCCCCGTGTTTGCGTCCAGCAGCAGGCCCGGTTCGCCGTTCGGGCCGAGCGGGTAGAGATAGACGGCATCGTTGACCCCGTCAAACAGCAACTGCATGCGCGCCTTTGCGCGCCACACGTTCGCCACCGCATCGCGCACCAGCAGATACAGCATCGCTGCGGTGACCGCCACGAACAGGAGCCCCTTGAGGATGGAAGGCAAGGCGAAGGAGCGGGCGGCGGGCGGCCCGCCGGTGATCAGACTCGTCAGAATAACGTCGGAAAGCAAAATCCAGCACGCGGCGGCCAGCGCGTAAATCAGCGCAATGCGCAGGGCCGGGTTCCGCCCGTCAGGCTGCATTTTTGGCTCCTGGAGTGTCCCGGAAAACAATTTCGCCTCGTGTCGTACAGAAGCTTCGGCGTCTGCAAACACGCTTCTATAGTCCTTTTTGGCGCGCGTTCGGTTCCCTCCTGCCCGAAATCGCTCCGCGCTCGTGCGTTTCGGCAGCCGGGCGGGAATCCATTTGCCGGGTCGGGTAGAATAGGCTCAATATGGACACGATCATAGACATCACCATGCCGCTTCACAGTGACATGCTGCTCTACCCCGGCTCGCCGCCGTTCTCCGTCGAGCAGTATCGGAGCATATCCTCAGGAGACACATCCAACAACTCCCGCTTCTCGATGGGAACGCACGTGGGGACGCATGTGGACGCTCCGGGGCATTATGTGGACGGTGGACCCGGCATTGACATGGTTGATCCCGCTATCCTGATCGGGCCCTGCCGCGTGTTTGACCTCGCCGGCAAGCAGATCAGCGCGGCGGTGCTCCGCGGTCTCGATATGGCGGGCGTCACCCGCGCTCTGTTCCGGACGCCGAGTTCGGACGATCTGGCAGACCCGGAGTTCAATCCGGATTTCGCGCATGTGACGGGGGACGGCGCGGAGTATCTGGCGGAGATGGGGGTGAAGCTGGTCGGTGTTGACTATCTCTCGCTCGACCGCTACAAAGCCCCCGGGCACCCGGCGCATCACACGCTTTTGGGCGCGGGCGTGGCCGTCATCGAAGGAGTCGTCCTCTCGGGCGTCGAACCGGGAGATTACGAGTTGATCTGCTGCCCCCTCAAGATTGCCGGGGCTGAAGCAGCGCCGGCGAGAGTTTTTCTCAGGCGGTAAGCGCGCGACGCTCCGCCTCCGCCCCACATTTACGAAAACGGAGATACCCAACTGCAGTGAGTGAAGAGCAAACAGTGAACCGCAACCTGGAACAGACCGCCGTCGATACGATCAAGATGCTTTCGGTGGACGCCATCGAGAAGGCGAAGTCGGGGCATCCGGGCCTGCCGACCGGCGCGATGGACTATGCTTATGTCGTTTGGACGAAGTTCCTGAGGTTCAACCCGAAGGACCCCGCCTGGCCGAACAGAGACCGCTTCGTGCTCTCGGCGGGTCATGGGTGCATGCTGCTCTACTCGCTGCTGCATCTCACCGGGTACGGCGTGTCGCTCGAAGACCTGAAGGAGTTCCGCCAGGCGGGATCGCTTACGCCGGGACACCCCGAATTCGGGCACACGCCCGGAGTCGAGGCCACCACGGGCCCGCTGGGTCAGGGCTTCGCGAACGGTATCGGCATTGCGCTGGCGTCGAAGATGATGGCCGCGCGCTTCAACAGGCCGGGCTTCGACCTGTTCGACTACACGGTGTACGCCCTTGTCAGCGACGGCGATCTGATGGAAGGCATCTCGCACGAGGCTGCGTCGTTCGCCGGGCATCTCGGCCTCGGCAACATCGTCTATCTCTTCGACGACAACAGAATCAGCATAGGCGGGAGCACGGACATCACCTGCACGGATGACGCGGCGAGGCGCTTCGAGGCGTACGGGTGGCACGTTCAGAGCATAGACGGCCACGACCGGGCAGCCGCCGAGAAGGCTATCGCCTCCGCCCGGGCTGTGACGGATCGCCCGAGCATCATCGTCTGCCGCACGCACATCGCGAAGGACGCCCCGACGAAGCACGACACCCCCGGGGCTCACGGCGAGCCGCTGGGCGCGGAAGAGACTGCCGCCATGAAGAAGGCGCTCGGCTGGCCGGCTGAGCCGGCGTTCTTCGTGCCGGATGGAGTCTATGACCTGTTCCGGGCGCGGCCGAAGAGCCTCGAGGCGGAGCACGTGGCGTGGAACGAGCTGCTGTCCCGCTACCGCCAGGCGCACCCCGAACTCGCCGCCGAGCTCGACGCGATGCTCGAAGGACGCGCTCCGGCGGACCTGGCCGACCGCCTGCTCGAGACCGCGGGCGCGCTCGACGCGGACGCCACCCGCGGATACGGCGGCAAGATCATGCAGACCGTCGCGGACCTGATGCCCGGACTCGTGGGCGGATCGGCGGACCTGGAGCCCTCCACCAAAACGCTGCTCAAGGATACGACGTCGGTCGCGACAGGCGACTTCGCCGGGCGCAACATCCATTTCGGAATCCGCGAGCACGGGATGGGCGGCGTGGTGAACGGGCTGGCGTACTCCGGGTTCTTCATCCCGTACGGCGCCACGTTCATGGTGTTCTCCGACTACATGCGCGGCTCGGTGCGCGTGTCGGCGCTCTCGGGGCTGCGGAGCATCTGGATCTGGACCCACGACAGCATCTTTCTGGGCGAGGACGGCCCGACGCACGAGCCGATCGAGCACCTTGCGTCGCTGCGCGCCATGCCCAACCTGAGCGTCATCCGCCCCGCCGACGCGGCCGAGACCGCCATGGCGTGGGCCGCCGCCATCCAGAACACGGATCGTCCGACGGCGCTGCTGCTCTCGCGCCAGAAGGCTCCTTCGCTCGATCTGGACGACCCTGCCATGGCGAAGGGCGCGCTCAAGGGCGCATACGTGGTGCAGGACGCTCCCGGCGGGCAGTCGGACGTCATCGTCATTGCCACGGGCACCGAAGTGCGGTTTGCTCAGGATGCCCTCAAGATGCTGGACGGCGTGAAAGCCCGTCTGGTGAGCATGCCGAGCTGGGACCTGTTCGAGCGGCAGCCGAAGGAGTACAGGGACAGCGTCCTTCCGCCCGGCATCACGAAGCGGGTGGTTGTGGAGGCCGCTTCGCCGTTTGGGTGGGAGCGCTACGCCGGAGCGGACGGGCTGATGATCTGCATTGACCGCTTCGGGGCGTCCGCGCCGATGAAGGACCTTCAGAAGCAGTTCGGATTTCTGCCCGAGCAGATAGCCGGGCGGATCGGCGAATATGTGAGAGGGGCCTGACCGGGGCGGGGGTGGGGAGCGTTCGCGGAAGTGAAAGCTGGAGTACGCCGGCGATGCCGGCTTGCGGGAGAGAGTCTATGTCAACGTCCATATCCGATCTGCATTGCGAAGAGAAACTGGCGAGCGTCGCCGCCGAAATCGCGCTTGACGGCTTCAAGGGGCCGGGAACGAGCGAGTTCCCGGACAGCCCGGGTCTCGAGTACCTGGTGAAGGCGGGCAGCCAGCCCTGGTTCGATACAGGAAACAAGGCCGAGGCGCAGCCCCTGTGGGCAAGGCAGATGCGCGGGCTCACGACGAACAACACCCTCGTGAATCAGGTTGTGCAGACGGGCGTCGTGGATAGCGTTATCGAGACGGCGGGACGCAGGTTGAAGGAGGCCTATCCCGGCATGTCCGAGCGCGACCTGGTCATCGAGACCGGCTTCATTCTGAATGCGCGCATCGCGCTCGAACTGGTGGAGATATTCGGCGCGACCGTGAGCGTTGAGCTGCACCCGGACCTCGCCGACGACTGGCGGATGAGCCTTGAGTTCGGCAAGCGCTACTTCGCCATCTGCCCGGAGCGCTTCCTTGTGAAAGTCCCGATGACGCCGGACGGTTTCATCGGCGTGCGCAAGCTCTCGGACGCCGGGGTGCCGGTCAACTTCACGCTGGGCTTCAGCGCCCGGCAGAACTACTTCGCCGCTCTGTTCTCGCGCCCGGCGTACGTCAACGTGTTCCTCGGGCGCCTGGGTGTCGTCGTGAAGGACAACAAACTCGGGAGCGGGGAGAACGTCGGCGAGCGCGTCTGTCTGGTGTCGCAGGAGGAGGTCGAGAAGCTTCGGGCGGAGGGCGCGGCGCCATCGCAGCAGATTGCCGCATCCATCCGCACGGGGAGGCAGGTGAAGGAACTGGCGGGCGTGGATGTTCTGACGATCCCCCCGAAGGCCGCCAAAGAGTATCTGGACGCCAACCCCGACCCCGCGGACGTGCGGCGGCTCAGCTCGGCCGATTTCCCGGTGGAGTTGACAGCGAACGTCTCGGGCAAGGGGCGCGTGGAGACGTTCTGGGAAGTTTCGGACGCCTTCCGGAGCTTCGCGCGGGCGGCCGCCGGAAAGGTGTCGTCGTTCGACACGGGCGAGAAAATCCTCAGCTTCGCCGCCGATTGCGGCGTCAACGATTTCTTCCGGCAGTGGAGCGCCGGGGAGCAGGCCGAGATCCAGAAGGGCGGCAAGATCCCCGACCTGCACCGCTGGTGCGACGTTGCTGCGGCGGACGATATGATGACCCAGGCCGCGCTGCAGTCCTTCGCGGTTGATCAGGGCGAGCTGGACGACAGGATCGCCCGCCTGATGGCTGGCTGAGACCGGGGAACACGAATGTGCTGAACCTGGCGGAGAACCCGTTTCGCGAAGGCCTTACGGTGGAGCGCGCGGCCGAGCCGTGCGCGGTCGTCATCTTCGGCGCGACTGGCGATCTGACGCGGCGCAAGCTGATTCCCGCTCTGTTCAGCCTGTATCTTCAGGGGCTCAGCCCGGCGAAGTTCGCCATCATCGGCTTCGCCCGGCGGCCGTGGAGCGACGATTACTTCCGCGAGCACATGCGTTCAGCGGTGCTGGAGCATTCCTCAGCGTCCGCGTCGAACCTGGGCGCGTGGGAGACGTTCGCGCGCTCGCTTTCGTACGTTCAGTCATCGTTCGGCGACGCGGACGGGTATCTGCGGCTCAAGGAACGGATTGCGGAGTTCTCCGCCGCGAACGGCGTGCCCCGGAACGCTGTCTTCTACCTTGCGACGCCCCCGTCCGAGTACGCCGCGGTCATCGGCAATCTCGGCGCGTCGGGCCTCGCGGACGAAGACGGCGGATGGCGGCGGATCATCATCGAGAAACCGGTCGGCACCGACCGGGCCTCCGCGCGCGAACTGAACTCGCACGTCCGGGGTGTCTTCCCCGAGTCGCGCGTCTATCGCATTGACCACTTTCTGGGCAAGGAGACGGTCCAGAACATCCTCGTGTTCCGCTTCGCGAACAGCATCTTCGAGCCGCTGTGGAATACGAAGTACGTGGACCATGTCCAGATCACCGTGGCCGAGTCGGTGGGAGTCGAAGGTCGCGGGGCGTTCTTCGACCGTGCGGGCATCGTGCGCGATCTGATGCAGAATCATCAGCTCCAACTGCTCACGCTCACAGCAATGGAGCCGCCTTCGTCGGTGGACGCCGATGCGGTGCGCGCGGAGAAGGTGAAGGTGCTGCAGGCGGTGAGGCCGCTTTCGGGTGAGGATCTCGTCAAGAGCGTGGTGCGCGGGCAGTATGCGGCGGGGTCGTCGCAGGGCGCGCACGTTCCGGGCTATCTCGACGAGCCGGATGTCGCCCCGGATTCTGGCACCGAGACGTTCGCGGCGGCGCGGCTGATGGTGGACAACTGGCGCTGGGCGGGGGTGCCGTTCTACCTGCGCGTGGGCAAGCGGCTGCCAAAGAAAGTCACCGAGATCTGCCTTCAGTTCAAGGCAGTGCCCGGAATTCTCTTCGGGGCCGGACACAGGCGGGAAATGACCCCGAACCTGCTCGTGATGCGGATACAGCCGGACGAGGGCATCTCGCTGCGGTTCACCTGCAAGGAGCCCGGGCCGTCCATGAGCCTGCAGCAGGTGCGCATGGAGTTCCACTACGGGGCTTCTTTCGGCGCCCCGTCTCCGGAGGCCTACGAACGGCTGCTGCTGGACGCAGCCATCGGCGAGCAGTCGCTCTTTGCCCGCGAGGACGAAGTGGACGCGGCATGGCGCATCGTTGACCCCATGCTCGCGCACTGGGCCGAGCACGGACGGGAAGGGCTGAGCAGTTACAGGGCGGGCGCCTGGGGCCCGGCCGAGTCGCTCGATCTGCTGCGCCGCGACGGGCGGCGGTGGCGGAGGGTATAGATGCCGGAAAGCGTCGAAACCGGGTCGTATCCCGTACAGCTTGCCGATATCGAAGGCCAGCTCTCCAGGCTGTGGGGCCAGTCCGTGAGGTCGGGGGGATCATCGTCGGCGCGCACTGTTGTGCTGACGCTCGTCGCGCTCTGCCGGGACAGCGCCTCCGCGTCCGCGGTATCGAAGTCGGTCGCGGCGGTCGCCGCCGACCACCCGTCGCGCGCCATTATCGTCACGAGCCAGCCCGGCGAGCCGGATATCTCGGCCTCGGTCTCGGTGTCCTGCCAGCTTCTGGGCCATCTCGACAGGCGTCTGTGCAGCGAGCAGATTCATATCGAGGCGCGCGGGATGGATTTCGAGCGCATCGGGAGCTTCGTCCAACCGCTGGTGCTGCCGGATGTGCCGCTGGTGCTGTGGCTGGCCGGATCGGGGGCGCCGGCGGACCCGGCTTTCGACCGCCTGGCGCAGGTCTGCGACAGGGTTTTGCTGGACATGCGAACCGCCCGCGAAGCGGCCGCGGTTTTCGACTGGGTGCTGGGCGCATCGCAGCCGGGGGGCCCGGCGGTGGTGGACCTCGCGTGGGTTGCCCTCGCGCCGCACAGGCTGGCGTTCGCTCAGCTTTTCGATCCCGAGCCGTCGCGCGCCTTTGTCCCGCGCATAGACTCCGTCACCATCCGGTCGAACCGCCCGGGCGATGGCGCCCGTGTGAGCGCGGAGGCGCTGCTCATCGGCGGGTGGATCGTCAACCGTCTGGGATGGGGCGGCTTCAGCTTCGCGCGCGAAGACAGCGCCGGGGTGCACCTGACGGCTCTCGGGGGCAGGCAGCTTCATCTGCTGTTCGATGCCGCTTCGCCCCTGTCGGGCGTCGCGCTGGGGGCCGGGGCCGAGGCGTCGTTCGAGGCGAACTTCGACGAGGAGCGTCAGGAGGCGCTGCTCACGAGCCGTGTTGGCGCGCAGACGAGTGAGACCGCCGCGCGCCTGACCCTCCACACGGCGGACCAGGTGCTGTGCGGCGCTCTCGAGTTTTCGGAGATCGATCCGCTGTACGCCCGGGCGCTTGCCTCCGCGTCGGCGATTCTGGCGCAGATTCAGACCTGAGCGGGCGGCCGGAAACCGTCAGAGCTTGACGCTGAGAACTTCTCCCGTGCGCTTGTAGTTCTGCTCGATTCCAGTCGGCTTGCCGAGAACGTCCGCGTCCAGATCCAGGAAGTCGAACGCCCCCGTCCCGCAGGCGATGTGCGCCGCCGCCCCGATGCCCACGGGGCTCTCGAGCATGCAGCCGATCATCAGCTTCTTGCCCTCGGCGCGGCAGAGCGCGATGATATCGAGCGCGCCCGTGAACCCCGACTTCATCAGCTTGATATTGACGCCATCAACCGCGCCCGCTTTGAGCAGCTTCATCACCGATGCCGGGTCCACCGCCGCTTCGTCGGCGATGACAGGCTCCTCGATGTTCTCCTTCACATAGCGCAGTCCTTCGATGTCGTCGCGGTTGACAGGCTGCTCCACAAGCTCCGGCACGATGCCGAGATCGTTCATCTTCCGGACAAACTGGACGGCCTCGTCGGCGGCGAATCCCTGGTTGGCGTCAATGCGCAACTTCGCCTTCGGCGCGCCCAGATGAATCTGCCGCACACGCTCCAGATCCTCGTCCCTGTCCTTGCCGCCCACCTTTATCTTCAGCGACGAGTACGTGCCCGCCGCTTCCTTCGCAAGCTCGTGCGCCTGCTCGGGGGGCAGAATCGGGATGGTCAGGTCGGAAACGACGGAGTCCTTCACACCGCCGAAGAACGTCGCCATCGGGATGCCGTGCTTTTTGCAGAAGAGGTCCACCATGGCGATCTCGAGCGCGGCGCAGGTGGTCGAGCTCTTCGGCAGGGCACGCCGCGCCTCGCGGCAGAACCCCAGCCAGTTGTCCACCGGCCAGTCCCTGAGATGCTCGGACATCGCGCCGATGTCGCTCGTCACGCTCTCGCGGGTTTCGCCGGTAACGTACTGCACGGGAGTCCCGTCGCCGCGTCCCTCCAGCCCGTCGCCGGAGCGGATGGTGACAATCAGCGCGTGACCCACTTCGGTGCGCCCCTTTGCCGTTTCGAACGGTACCTTTTGCGGGATATCGCGGTTTGCGACAGTGATGCTGCTGACTTTTGACATTGGCTGAGACTCCTGTGATCGTATGTGCGGTGCTCTATGTGGTTAGTTTGGCCTCGACGGCGGTTTCTCCCTGCGGAAGTTGCAGCAGGAGGCACAATCCGGCGGATACGGGGGCCGCGGCCAGGACACCGGCCGATGCGCCCGCAGCTCTTTCGGAACCCGTCAGGCCGTCCCTCCACAGCATGACGCCGGCGAGCGGCGCGGACTCCTCGCAGAACAGAACCGCGCGGACGGTGATGTCCGCCCCCGATTCCTCAAAAACAACGTCCCTTACCTGCACCCGCGGCGCGGGCGTTCGAGGGTACGGGTCGTTCGCGTTCCCGCCCGGCGTTCGGGCGGTGTAGTCGAAGAACTCGACCGGCAGTGCCCCGCCCGACCGCAGGAACGCCATCTGAACGTCCGTGCTCTGGAACAGGACGGCGGCGTCGCCGCGCGCGCGGCGGTTGTACTCGTCTCCGGCGCCCGGAACGGGGCCCTGCCGCCAGTCAATGTCCCCGCAGCAGAAGACGCCCCGGGGGGTGTGAGGGTGGCTGGCGCGGTAATGCTGCCACACTTCGCGGTAACCGGCCTGCCGGACATTCACGCGCTCATCGCTGCTTGCCGCGAGCTTCGCATACTCCGCGAACATCCCCTCGAGCATGAAATCTTTGTCGTGCCCCTCGGTCTGGTAGTGCCGCGCTTCTTCGTTGATGTCAATCACGACCGTGCGGTTGAACGCGCTCTGCGCGAATGTCTCGCGGATGAGCGCCACCGAGTAGCGCAGCGCGTCCGCTTCGGTGTCGAATCCACCCGCATCCCTGCGGTTCGCGTCGGCCGGGTCGAGCGAGAACGTCGCCGGGAACCCTCCCGCCACGCACGCGCAGATGTCCCGCGTCAGCCATTCCAGCATCAGGAACTCGTTCGGCTCATCGGGACGCGCGGGCGCCTTGACGTTCCAGAGCGCGGGATAGTACGGGTTGAACGGGCATCCCAGCCAGGTGCTTTCGTCAATCCCCTTCTGGTGCCAGCAGCTTCCGGCCAGGTTTCGGGTCCACGCGAAGCTCTCCTTCGGCAGCCTCAGGATAGCCTGCAGGTCGCTTTCGTAGAACTTCAGGCTCCACAGCCCGTCGGGGGTGAACCCCGCGTCGGCCGAGCGCGCGGCGATCCAGCGGAGGACGGCCTCGGTGTCCTGCTTGTCCACCTCCGGCGGCGAGGTCGTAAGCTCCATTGTAACGAGCAGGCTGTCGCCCTCCGCCTTCCATCGCAGCAAATCCGGCAGCAGCCCCTCGCGGTTGAGATACTCCTGATCGTTGATGACCCACGAAACCGGCTGTCCGTGAGACGAGGCGATGCGCTTGATGCGCTCAACAGCGTCGCGAAGGTCGTTCGTGTGCTCGTAGAGGTGGCCCGAGCGCGGGTGTCCCGCGTAGGTGAAACGTGAGACCGGGCAGGTGTAGGTGAGAAAGACGTCGCGGGTTGCGCTGCTCACTGCGTGAAGCGCAGGGCGTTGACGATCTGCTCGGCTTGCGCCAACTCGGTTGGAGGGTCGGTTGAGACCACGCTTGTGACCTCGTAGTAGCCGCCCCTGGACGTAATCCGGATCACCCGCAGCCGTTTGGGCGTTCCCTGAAGCTGGTTGGTGTACGCGCTGAACAGGGCTGTGCCCGTATTCAGCAGCGCCGTGCCCTCTTCCGCCGGCGCCCCGGCGAACGTGATCTGCCGAGCCCGGATTTCCGCCCCGCCCAGCTCCTGCCACCCGGCGGTGACGCCCTGAGAGGCCGTCGGCACGCCCATGACCCGGGCGCCCTCGTCCGGCGCCGCTTCTGTCTGCGCCTGCGAAGGCGGGGCCGCTCCCGGGGTCCAGGTCACCTTCACGAACGGGGGATACTCCTCCAGAGTCTGTCCCTGTTCCATCGGGCCCGGCTTGTGGAACAGCACGATGCGCACGACCCCGGTCTTCGCATCCTCGGTGATGGCTGTGTCGCTCAGCTTCCAGTCGGCCGGGTAGCTCGTGGTCATCCTGTATTTTGCGCTCGTCCACGTGGCCGTAGCGGATGGCGGGTTGCCGGTGGTCTCTTTATCGCCGCCGCATCCGCCAGCGGCCATCGCGATTGCTGCCGCAACAACTATCAAAGCGTATCGTTTCATTGGTTTGAACCCTGTTTGCCTGCGCCGTTCGCCGCCGCCCCGTTCTTCGCGGGGGCTGCCGCTGGCGCGGAAGCGGTCTTTGCGTCCGGTGCGGCTGCCTGCGCGGGCGGCGTGGGGGCCGGCTTCGGCGTCGGGCCCACCTGCACCACCACCGGGTGCGGCCGGTACACATCGCTCGAAACCTTCTCCACGCGCTCCTTGCCGTTCTCGCTGAAGACGCGCTGAACGCTGACGGCGTAACCTGCCACGCCCCTTTCGGAAACCAGTCTCCGTCCCGGCCGCAGCGACGGGTTGACTTCCGTTACCGTCCCGTAGGGAATCCGCCGCCCGAGCTTGCGCACGATGCGGATGTCCTTCTTATCCGACGCAGCACCGTAGATCGTCGTGGTCATCTGGCCGCCGGAAGCGCCCGCGCGAATGAAGATAGCATGCTTCAGCGGGTTCTGGAATTTCAGGTCGAGCTGACCGTACGAAACCGTCGCATCCAGACCGATGGGAACATACACCACCGCCATCGAGTGCTTCGATCTCTGCCGTATGTCAAGACCCGCAAGCAGCGCGGCGTTGTAGAGCGTGCTCGAAACCTGGCAGATGCCCCCGCCCGTGCCCGGCTCCATCTTGCCGTTCACGAAGATGATGGCGTCCCTGTAACCCGCTGCCTTTACGCGGGGCCCCACGCGCCCGTTGTAAGAGAATGTCTCGCCCGCTTTGACGATGGCGCCGTCCACCGCCTTCGCGGCAAGGCGGACGTTCGTGGAGCGGTCGCGCTGCCCCGGGTTGTAGCGTGTGGTGTAGGCCGCCAGGACGCTGTCTATCGGCGCGAGGTCCTCGAGGGTGACGGACGGCCTGGCTTCCTTCAGGATGACGGGCAGTTCCACGGACGTCGCCGGGGCGGTCACCTGAAAGGCCTCCGCGCGCGCCAGCGACGCCGGTACGTCAATGGCAATGCCGGACTGCCCGCGGTATTTGAAGAGCTTGCCGCCGTCCGCCACGATGCTGGCGTCCTTCGGCTTCAGTTCGTAACGCTCGGCGGCGGTGTTCAGGAGCACCCATCGCAGGGCGCCCTTGTTGTAGTTGGCGAAGAGCGGCAGGTTCACGCCGCTCGACCGCGCCCGCCACCTGTCGGCGTACCGCTCCCCGATCCAGCCCTTTCGGCCCACCAGGTACGCATCCGACACCCCGCGCCGGATGTCGTAACCCAGCCCGACATGCTTCGCGGGCAGGTTCATGGGCTTGCCGCTCTTGCCGGGGTTCAGGCGCACGACGGTGGATTCGGGGATTCTCTTTGAGAGCACGGAGGCCGCCGCTCCTGGAGCGTGTCCGCCGAGCGGAACTCCCGCCACCGAAACGCCGCCGGCGATCTTGCCGCCGCTGTCGAAGCGCCGGTCGGCCCCGTAGATGAGCCCCGCGCAGGCGAGCGCGGCCGCGGCCAGAGCGTAGGAGCGCGATCTGCCTCCGGCGCGGGTCTTTCGGGTCCTGCGCCTACTCACGTCTGCGCCAGACCGTCTCGCCGGGACGGTCCTCCAACTCGATTCCCGCCCCGCCAAGGCTGTCCCGCAGATCGTCGGCGAGCTGATACTGCTTCGCGGATCTCAGGTTGGCCCGGGTGCGGATGATAATGTCCATCAGGCTCGACGTCAGATCGCCGGTTTCGCCCGCTTCCTCGCGCAGAATGCCGAGCACGTCCCCGGCCGTCTCCCGGAGAGCCTGCTGCGCCCGTTGCAGATCCCCGAGCGCGGGCGCAGCGTCGGAGGCGAGCGCCGAGTTGATGTCGCGGCAGAAGTCGAAGATCGCGGCGATTGCGGCGGAGGTGTTGAAGTCGTCGTCCATCGCGACGGTGAAGCGCTCCCGCGCTGCCGCTGCCGCTTCCGCCAGCCCGGCCGCTTCGCCGCCGCCGCGCGCGATTGTCTCGTTCAGGCTTCGCCAGGTGTTCGTCAGCCTCTTCAGGCCGGTCTCGGCGGCGTCGAGCGCCTCGTCAGTGACATCGAGTACGCTGCGGTAGTGCGTGGATAGTATGAAGAGCCGGATCGCCTCCGGGCTCCACTTCGTGAGCGCTTCCTTCAGGAAGATGGCGTTGCCGAGGGACTTGCCCATCTTCTTGCCGGCGACGGTGAGCGTGTTGACGTGCAGCCAGTACCGCGCGAACTGCGCGCCGCTTGCCGCCTCGCTCTGCGCGATCTCATCCTCGTTGTGAGGAAAAACGTTCTCGAGCCCGCCGCCGTGAATATCGAACGTCTCGCCCAGATAGCGCTTTGCCATCGCCGAGCATTCGAGATGCCAGCCGGGGTAGCCCCATCCCCATGGCGACGGCCACTGCAGAATGTGTTCGGGCGAGGCCTTCCGCCAGAGCAGGAAGTCCGCCGGGTGCCGCTTGTCCGGGTCCACCTCCACGCGCGCGCCGGCCTCGAGTTCGTCGAGCCTCCGGCCGGAGAGCTTGCCGTATTCCGGGAACTTCGTCACGTCGAAGTAGACCGAACCGTCCGCCTCGTACGCCGCGCCTTTCGCCAGAAGCTGCTTGATGATCTCGATCTGCTCGGGGATGTGCCCGCTCGCGCGGGGCGCGATGCTGGGGCGGCACACCTTGAGCGCATCCATGTCCTGGAAGAAGCTGGCCGTGTAGGTCTCGACCACTTCCATCGGGTCGAGACGCTCGGCCGCCGCTCGCTTTGCGACCTTATCTTCGCCCGCGTCCGCGTCGTCCGTCAGGTGCCCGACGTCCGTGATGTTCATCACATGCTTGACGCGGTAGCCGGAGAAGCGCAGGTATCGCACGACGGCATCCATCGCAACATACAGCTTTGCATGCCCGATATGAGCGTGATCGTAAACCGTGGGACCGCAGCAGTAAACGCCGGCAAACCCGGCGGTCAGAGGTACGAAGTCTTCCTTTGTGCGGGTGAGGGTGTTATAGACCCTGAGGGACAAGTGTTTGCTCCAGCGTTCGTCAGACATGGCCCGTCGGAGCAGGCGCGCATCTGCCTCCGAGAGGGCTCGCCCGCCCTGCCTGAACAGTATATCATGCGCGCCTCGCTGCTGGACTGCGGACATTGGTCGGCCGGTTGATCGGCCGTGAGATGGCTCACGGCTGTGAAGTTCTCCGGGGACATCTGTCCCCTGTGCGGCGTGCCGGCGAAGTGCCGCGAGAACCGAACGGTGAGGGGTGGAAGCGGGACGAATGTCCGCAGAGAATGCCGGGTGCGTGAGCCATCTCACGCACCATCAACCAACAACCCATCATCCATCAGGCTGTGGTATAATAAAGCCGCCTGATGTCACGAGCGCGCATTTCGCAAGAGACCAGGAAGACGGACAAACGGAGGAAGCTACAGTGAAAACAGTCCGGTTGGCTGCCGCAATGGTGGCGGGTTTGGTGGTCATAGGCGTCTGCATAACCGGTTGCGGTCTCGACGAGCAGGCTACTGCGCCGGAGAGTACGCCGGCCGAGGTTCGAGATGAGACTGCGCCAGCGCCGACGCGGGTGGAAGCACGCATCAACCCGAAGGACGGCGCGGAGATGGTCTGGGTACCGGCGGGTGAGTTCCTGATGGGCAGCACGGACGAGGAGGGGTATCGGGACGAGCGCCCGCAGCGGAAGGTCTATCTGGACGGGTACTGGATGTACAGGACCGAGGTGACCGTCGCGCAGTATCGCAAGTTCTGTGAGGCGACCAACCGGGAGATGCCGGAGGCGCCAGACTGGGGTTGGAAGGAAGACCATCCGGTGGTCCTGGTCACCTGGCAGGATGCGGCGGACTATGCGCAGTGGGCAGGTGTGTCCCTGCCGACGGAAGCGCAGTGGGAGAAGGCGGCCCGGGGTACGGACGGCCGGGTGTTTCCGTGGGGCAACGAGTGGGATGGCGCCAGATGCGCCAACAGCGTGTCGTGGAGCCTCAAAGGCACGAAGCCGGTTGGAAGCTATCCGTCTGGCGCCAGCCCGTACGGATGTCTTGACATGTTGGGCAACGTGTGGGAGTGGTGCGCGGACTGGTATGACGAAGCCTACTACGGCAACGAGGCGCCTTCCAGGAACCCGCCCGGGCCAGCGGAGGGCGGCGCTCGGGTGTTGCGCGGTGGCTCGTGGTACAACGGCAACGACGGCATCTTCCGATGCGCCTGCCGGTACGACTACTACCCGGACCTCCGCCTCAGCGACCGCGGGTTCCGTTGCTCCAGGACTCCGTAGCGGCTTGCGGCTTTGCTGCTTTACCCCTTGCCCCGCGCGAAGCGCGTCCGGCTGATTGGCTGGCCGTGCGCGGGTGGACGTCCGTGTGGTGAGACGTGGACGCGTGGGAGAGGGATTCCTCCTCGCGGACTCGTCTGAATGACATGGGTGGTTGGCGGACTCGTCTGAATGACATGGGCGGTTGGCGGACTCGCCGGAATGACATGGGCGGTTGGCGCCCAATACATGTCATTACGACCGGAGGGAGAAATCCCTTTTCCGGTCCGTGGGCGCTGAATAGCGTTCAGCGTGACGCGCTGCTGGCCGTGCGAGGGTGGATGTCTTGCTCGGCCGTGAGATGGCTCACGGCTGCCGGATTCTCCGGGGACATCTGTCCCGTGTCTTCGAGGTCCTGCAGCGGTTCTGGACGAACGTCCCCGGAGAAAGCCCCGGGGCGTGAACCATTTCAC
>JAGVUD010000366.1 GCA_019136435.1 Armatimonadota bacterium
GCCATCTATCTGACGGACGACTTCTTCCGGTCGGTGGCGATGTGGGGGATGTACAACGGCATCTGCGCCTACTTCGGAACATCCCCGACATGGGACAAGTACTCCTGCGAATATGTGAGCGACACTATTCCGTCCACAATGACAGAGGGACAGTCGTACACCGTCAGCGTGACATTCCGCAACAGGGGCGTGCTCTGGCGCGAGGGGCGGGCATTCCGGCTCGGGGCTGCAGGCGACAGCGACCCGTTCACAGGTTCCACGCGGTTCACCATTTCGGGCGATGTGCGCCCGGGCAACACGTACACGTTCACTTTCACAATGACGGCCCCCGCGCCCGGAACGTACACCACCGACTGGCGCATGGTCCGCGACGGTGTGGCCTGGTTCGGCCCGACGCACTCCGAAACCGTTACAGTCATCCCGTCGCACAACTACCAGAAGGGCTGGCTGCTCATCGGCCCTTACAGCAGCACCAGCATTGAAACTAACAGCCTCGGTGTGGATGAAGCGTCGCTTTGGGCGTCATCCGCTGTCTCTCTGAACGGGGATTCCTGGCAGAGCCACGACTCGGCGGGCAGCTACATAGACATGGACACGGTATTCGGGGCGCCGGACAATTGCACGGCGTATGCATGGAGCTACGTCTACACAGCCACGGCGAAGAACGTCTACATGTTCACCGGGTCGGACGATCAGCTCCGGATCTGGCTGAACGGCGTGAAAGTCCACGAGTATCTCAGCCCGCGAGGGCACGTCTACGACGCGAACTCGACACTCGTAACGCTGAACGCCGGGTGGAACCGGCTGCTCGTGAAAGTTCACGACGAAGGTGGAGGCTTCGGCTTCTCTCTCCGGTTCGCGGACGACTCAGGCGGAAGCACAGACACAACCGGCCTGACATGGCGCAAGGATGACTGGACGCCGACCTTCCAGATATCAACCATCAATGGCGCGGCGAACAACCCGGCGCCGGGTGCCCAGATATTCGCCAACAACCCGTCCGTGGCTGTTACGGGCACGGCGGGGATGTCCGGCGGTCCGGCGACGTGGACGGTCAGAACCCGTTCGTGGGGCTCCAACAACATTGACCCCGGCCCGGGCTGGCTGCCTGTCGGGACTGGCTCTACCACTGCGAGTTGGAGCCATACGGCCACACAGGCAGGACACGTGCGGCACCACTTCCAGACGCTGTCGCAAACAGGGCGGGCCTCGACCCAGTGGAACAACACGGGCGGGTCGAACTACTTCGATATGTTCGTTGACAACGCCGCTCCCGGGGCACCCGCGATCACAACGGCCACCCCAGCGGCAACGTCGGTCTCTCTGGCGCTCATGGTGCCGCTGGATAGCGGGTCTGGACCCTCGGCGGCAGACGGCGCGACAGAGTCCATCAACTCGAGTTCCTCGGACGTCAACGCCAACTGGTACCGGGCGGGCGCGGTCGGTGTGCAGGTGCGGCGGGGGTCCACGTCGGGCACTGTCGTGGCGGACTGGGGCGCGAACACCAGCGCAACCGACAACTCGCTGACCCCGAACACAGCGTATTCCTACTACATTCAGGCGCGCGACAACACGGCAGAGGCGCGCGGCGCGTGGCACAATTACACCGACTGGCAAGGACCTGTCGCAACGCGAACGCTCGCCGAGACCCCCACCCTCACCATAGGCGCTGTCACGGAGGCAACGATAGCAGCCCAGACATCCGGCGCGCTCACCAATGCGCCCGAAGGCCAGACGGCCACGATCGTCCTCAACCAGACTGATACGACGGACTCCGGGTGGACAGCAGGCGCGCATACTTCGTGGATCAGCACCGGCCTGCAGTCGAACGTGACGTACACGCTGATTGCGAAGTCACGCAATGCTGACGGCGTGGAAAGCCCCGCAAGCGCGGCTCAGGCGGTCTGCACATTGCCTCCGGCGCCCACAGCGGAGAACGTCACCTGCGACCGCAGCACAGGTCAGATGTACGCTGGAGATTCAGCGTTCACGTTCACGAACACACTCGGTTTCGGAACGGGCGGCAAGCCGAGCGCTCTAAACTACACATGGAACACACAGCCAACGCACACATTCGACGGGTCCGAGCAAGCGTGGACGTCTGGCGGCCTCGCGCTGTATGGAACCTCATCGAATAGCTGGTATCTTCATGTCCAGAGCGAGAACTCCGAGGGGACTCCGAACAGCGTCACCCTCACGCTCGGCCCCTATCTCATCAGGGTCGGGAAACCTCTGCCCCCGAGGCTTGTCACGGGAACGGGGGCAAATGGCATAATGACCCTCACCTGGATCAAGGGCGAGGGGGCTCAGACCACCGTGGTCGAGAAGTCGGGCTCCGGCAGCGGCCCCTGGGCCAGCGCCAGCACGGCGGAGGCCGGCCAAACATGGACCGATCCGTCAACCTATGCGCTTGGACAGATCGTGTATTACCGCCTGACAAGCGCTGATGAACTGGACCAACTCTCCGAGAACAACCCGATTGTCGCCGTACTGAACTCGTTCAGCGGCGTCAACATGTGGAACTACTCGACCGGAGCTGCGGCTCTTGCGGCTCCCAGCGTACTCGTCCAGACGGGGACGGTCTTCGCCGGATCGAACGACCGCCGCCTCCACTCCTTCCTCTCCAGCGACGGCCTGCCGCGATTCACCCCTGCCGAGACCGGCGGAGCCATCTCCGGGCGGCCGCCTGTGTCGCCGTATGTCGCCGGATACACCGGACAGCTTGTGTTCACGGGCTCGCAGGACACATACGTTTACGCTTACAACGCCGCCGACGGACAGCCGGTGTGGTCGGTCTCGCTGGGTTCGGGCAATCAGATCGTCGGGAAGGTAGCGGGCCAGATATGGGCCCCGGTAACAGCCGGCCCGTTCGCGGGCCAGACCCGGACGCTGATCCTGGCGCCCACGTATAACACTTCCACGCCTACCGGGAACATGCTTGTTGCCCTGGATGGCGCAACAGGGCAGGAGGCCTGGCGGTTCGCGCCCGGCAACCTCGATATCATCCCGGGTTCGCCCGCAATCAACACGGCCGCGAACATCGCGGTGTTCGCGAGTTATGCGGGCGTGGGCGCGTCACAGCCGAGTCTCTGGGCACTGGACACCACAAACGGGCAGATGCTATGGAGCCTGACTCTCGGGCACATATCGGGCTCGCCCACAACGAGTCTGGACGGCGCGGCGGTCTACGTCGCCAGCGACGCGGGAGTGCTCTACAAGGTCAACACCACAACCGGACAGGTTGTATGGAGTTTCCCGTTCGGAGGAGAGCCCTACGGCGCGCCGTGGGTTCACTATACAGGCTCGATGCTGTTCCTTGCCGACGAGGACGGCAAGGTCTGGAGCATTCTGGATCAGGGCTCGTCAGCGGCCATCAACCCCGCCTGGGGCTCCGGCTCGGGATATGCGCAGGTTCAGAGCCCTAGCCAGGTGGTTCTTTCGGACATCGCCGGCAAGATGTACGTGGGGGCGTCCGACGGCAAGATATGGGAACTCTCGGAGACAACGGGCGCGGGCAGCTATATTCTCATAGCAAGCGCGGTTGGCGATCCGGTAGTGCACCGGCAGGCGTCGCGGCTGATGTTCGGATCAGCGAGCGGCCGCATTCACTGCCTCACCATTCCCTTCGTTCGGTGTGACGAGCTGCGAATCTTCGGACTCGAGATGGGAACAGGCCTGCTGTATCCGGACGGCCCGTTTGGCGCCTATGACTTCTACGGCCTGCGCGCAAGGGCCACCTGGCGCGGACTGGGACCGGGCGCGCATGTGCAGACCACCCGCTGGTGGACGCCGTCAGGTCATCTGTACCAGCAGTTCACGACCGCGTTCTCGGCGCCTGGCGACGGGTATCCGCAGCAAGTCTCCGTGGACGTGCCGCTCGCTGGAACCGGCGCTCAGAGACTGCTCGGGCAGTGGAAGGTCGAGGTGTTCCTGGACGACACGACGACCGTTCAGGGGACGCGTTATTTCATCCTTCAGTAGCCAGCCGTTTGAGGCCGCCGCGTCCTACGCGCGGCGGCCCAGAATGGCATCCATTGCCCGGGAGGTGTTCTCGATAAGCACCTCCGGGTAGTACTTGTACCCGGGGATCATCTCGGCCGTGAGACAGCCACTGTAGCCCGCGTCGTTCAGCGCTGAGATCACTCCCGGCCAGTTCACGTCCCCCGCCAGCAGGTCCACAAACCCACCAGCCGTGCCGACGTCGCGCCGGAAGTCCTTGAGATGCACGCGCTTGATGCGGTGGCCGAGCATGGTGATCCAGTGTTCCGGGTATCCGTTGACCATGCAGTTGCCGACATCCAGATAGCTGCCGACCCATGGCGAGCCGAACTGATCAATGAATGTCCGCATTGCGAGCGGGTCCACCAGAAACTTGCTCCAGACGTTCTCGACGGCCAGCGCCACCCCGGCGGCCCTCGCATGAGGTTCCAGCGCGCCGATGGCATCCGTGGCGCGGCCGTACACTGTCTGGTAGTCAACAGGCGGCGCGGGCAGGAAGAACACATCCACCGCGCCCGGTATCACAAGAACAGCGTCAGCTTCGAGCCAGTGAGCCAGATCAATGAGGCTTCTCGCAAGGTCAAAGCCCTCCTTGCGCACGGCCGCGTCTTCGTCTGTGAGAGACTTTTCCCAGAATATGGCGCAGGCCACCGAAGAAATCTGGATGCCGGCGTCCTTTGCCTGGCGCAGAGTCTGTTTGGCCTGGGCTTCGGTCGTTCGCGCGGTCAGGTCCCCCGCGGGCGACAGGCAGACTTCGATGGATTCGAACCCCGCCTTCTTTGCCCTCTCGAACGCACCGGCAACCGGCAGGGCGCCTTCCAGGCCGCCTGGAAACGACCAGTAGCTGATTCCTTTTATGAACATAATATGCCTCGCTTCCGTGATCATGCCCCCGGCCGGCCACCCGGGGCAGTAGCTATGGCAGGAACTTCAAGGAGATGACCGAAACATCCTTCGCGCCAACGCAGGCCCGCACACACCAGCCGTCGCCGCCGGTCTGCACAGCGGCGTCGCTCTGCAGGCCCATCGCCGCAACGTCGGGCGCGGCACGGCCGATATCAAGCTGGATATCCCTCTCCTCAGGTGCGTCCTTCAGGTTGAAACAGACGAGCACTGCTGAGAGCCGATTCGGATGAATGTGGA
>JAGVUD010000011.1 GCA_019136435.1 Armatimonadota bacterium
TGTATCCCGGCGCAAGAGTCCGGGTATGCCCTTCCGCAAGGGCCAGCAGCCGTCTCTGGAAGACCGACAGGGCGGCGGTGATCTGCGAGGCGGCCTCGCGGCACCAGAGCCGAAGGTCGAGCGCAATCTGGTCGTTTCTGCTGCGGCCGGTGTGGAGTCTGCCCGCGGCGTCGCCGATCTTCTCGGTGAGACGCCGCTCGACAAGCATGTGAATGTCCTCGCAGGACGGGTCGAGGTCTACAGTTCCGGCGGCAAACTCAGCAGCAAGCTGGTCGAGCCCGCGCACAATCGAGTCAAGTTCTTCCGGAGACAGGATGCCCACCCTGTGCAGCATCTTCGCGTGCGCGAGACTGCCCGTGATGTCCACCTGTGCCAGCCTCGAGTCGAAGTGAATCGAGGCCGAAAACTCCTCGACCACCGGATCGGTGCGCTTTCTGAATCTACCCGACCATGCCTTGCCGGCCATAAGCCCTCGACCCCCTGACCCTTCGATCAGCCTTTGTTCCCGCTGACCGAGCGGTACATCCGCGCCTGCATCCCGTGAACCTTGACCATCCCGGCCATCTCGCTCTGATCGAACGTCTTGGAGTCGAACGACGCGAGGTCTTCCGAGTAGAGGGCGAGCGGACTGCGGCGGCCGATGACCGTCGCGCTGCCTTTGTATAGCCGGACGGCGACATCGCCGGTCACGCGCGTGTTGACGCGGTCAATAAACGCCTCAAGGTCTTCCTTGAGCGGATCGTACCAGAGGCCCTCGTAGGCGAGGTCGGCCCACGACTGATCCACGGTGTTCTTGAAAGCGATCTCTTTGCGCGTGGAGACGAGCGCCTCCAGCGCTTTGTGCGCCTTGATCAGCACGACCGCCGCCGGGCACTCGTAGTTTTCGCGCACTTTCAGGCCGAGCATCCGGTCTTCCATAATGTCCACCCGGCCGACGCCGTTCGCGCCAGCAAGCCGATGGACTTCGCCGATCAGGCTCGCAGGGTCGAACTGCTTGCCATCCACCGCCACTGGAATGCCTTCTTTGAACGAGATCGTCACATCCGTTGGATTGTCCGGGGCGGCCTGCGGGCTGACCGTCCACTGGAAAATCTCCTCCGGCGGAGCGTAGTCCGGCTCTTCCAGGCGTCCGCCCTCGATGGAGCGCCCCCAGAGGTTTTCGTCAATGCTCCAGATCTTGTCCACGGACTGCGAGATCGGGACGACCTTCGCCTTCGCGTATTCGATCTCTTCGGTCCGGGTCAGATTGCGCTCGCGCAGCTTCGCAACCTCGACCGCCTTTTCCGCAATAATGGGCCGCGCAATCGAGGTGCTGAGAGGATAGCCCTGATAGTCCCCGTTCGCCTTGACGGCGCGGAAGCAGTAGTCGCGCGCGAACTCGTCTTTTGCGTCAACGGTGTAATGCTCGGTGCCCAGAGCCCGCGCTTTCTCTTCAGCGACTGTGATATCGTCAGCCGGTTGACCGACATCCACCGTAACCGTCACGACCCGCTCAAAGCCGTAGTCTTCCCGCATCATCGGAATCGCAACCGAGGTGTCGAGCCCGCCTGAGTAAACCAGCACAACTGTTTTCATCGTTTTCCTATCGAGTGTATGTCAGAATCCGGCCCGAAAAGACCGGCAAAAGCAACGTGTCCGAGTTTCTAGAGCACCAGCGAAAGCCACGCCTTCTGCGCGTGCAGCCTGTTCTCGGCCTGTTCGAATGCGGCCGACTGCGGCCCGTCGAGCACGTCGGACGTTATCTCCTCGCCCCGGTGCGCCGGCATGCAGTGAAGCACAATGGCGTCCGGTCTTGCCAGCGCAAGCAGCTCCGCGTTGACCTGGAACCCGCCAAACGCTCTTCTGCGCACCTCGGCCTCGGCCTCCTGGCCCATGCTCGTCCACACGTCCGTGTAGATCGCGTCCGCGCCGCGCACGGCATCGTGCAGGGCACTCGTGACCTCGAACTGGCAGCCGGAAGCCGCGCCCAGTTCCTTCGCCCGTGCCAGAATGCCCTGGTCGGGACCATAGCCCTCCGGGCACGTAATGGTCATGTGCATTCCCGTTCGGGCGCAGGCGAGCAGAAGGCTGTTCGCGACGTTGTTTCCGTCGCCCACAAATACGAGCTTCAGTCCGCTGAGGTCGCGGAAGCCGCCCGAAAGCGGCTTTCCCTTCACCTCTCCGATGGTCTGCAGGTCGGCAAGCGCCTGGCAGGGATGCTCGAGATCGGAAAGAGCATTGATGACCGGCACACTGGCGTGCTCGGCCAGTCCCGTGACCGTGGCGTGGCTGAAGGTGCGCGCGGCGATCGCGTCCACCCAGCGCGAGAGATTCGCTGCAACGTCCTGAACGGACTCACGCTTTCCGAGCTGTATGTCAGCAGGGGCAAGGTAGATCGCCTGCCCCCCGAGCTGCGAGATGGCCACTTCGAAGGTGACGCGGGTGCGCAGCGACGGCTTCTCGAATATGAGCGCCAGCGTGGGACGTGCCGAGCTGCCCCTGACTTCCGCAACCTGCGGCACGGAACGCAGTTCTCTCTTGAGCTGATCCGCCCGCGCGAGCACCTGCTGAAACTCCTGCGCGCTGAGATCGGCGATGCCGATAAGGTCTCTGCCTTTGAATGTGTCTGTCATCGTGGTGTATCTCTTCTCTTGGGCGCGTTCAGGCCACCGTCTCCGCGATCGCGCTATCCAGAATCTCCATACCCTCGTCAATCTGCTGCTGGTTCACAACGAGCGGCGGCAGGAGGCGGACGATGCCGGGGCCCACGGCATTGGCGAGCAGACCCTTGCGGAAGGCCGCCTGAACAACATCGCGCGCCACGGGGCTACCGAGTACGAGCGCCTGCATAAGGCCCATCCCGCGCACCTCGACGCCCCCGTGTTTTGCCTTCAATGCTTCAAGCCCGCTCTGGACAGCCGCGCCCATCTCGCGAGCGCGGGCGGACAGGCCCTCGCTCTCGATGGCCCGCACAGCCGCAAGAGCCGCCGCGCACGCGAGCGGTCCTCCCCCGAACGTGGTGCCATGGTCGCCCGGCACAAACGCCTCGGCCGCCTTGCCCCGGGCCAGGCACGCCGCAATCGGGAACCCGCCGCCCATGGTCTTGGCGAGCGTTACGATATCGGGCACGACGCCATACGCCTGGCAGGCAAGAAACTCGCCTGTGCGCCCGCGCCCCGACTGGATCTCGTCGAGTATCATAAGAGCGCCATGCCTGTCGGCGGCTTCGCGAGCGGCGCGCAGGAACTCCGGAGCCGCCGGAAGCACTCCGCCTTCGCCCTGGACCGGCTCCAGAATGACGGCGCAGGTCCTGTCGTCCACGGCTGCTTCGAGCGCCGCTGTATCGTTGTATGGAATCAGCGTCACGTCAGGGACAAGAGGCACGTACGGCTTCTGGTACTTCTCCTGTCCGGTGATCGCCAGAGTGCCGAGCGTACGTCCGTGGAAGGAGTTCACCGCCGCCACGATCCAGGTCTTGTCCGGACTCGCCGCGTTTCCGAGCTTCCGCGCGATCTTCAGAGCCGCCTCGTTCGCTTCGGCGCCGCTGTTTGCGAAGAAGGCCTTTTCCATCCCGCACATTCCGCACAGCGCTTGCGCCAGTTCGGCCTGCTGCTCGATAAGATACAGGTTGCTCACGTGCATCAGCTTCGCGCACTGCCGCTGCACCGCCTCCACAACTTTCGGGTGGCAATGCCCCACGCCGTTGACGGCAATGCCAGCCAGAAAGTCGAGATACCGGCGCCCGTCTGTATCCCAGAGATACACACCCTGCCCGCGCTCGAACACGACGGGGAAGCGCCCGTAGGTAGCCATTACATACCTGTCGTACAGGCCCGTAACTTCTGATACTTTCGCGCTGGTTTGTGTGCTGTCTGCCATGCCGTCTGCCTCTTATCTGCCTTACTGCGTGATCATCGTGCCCACGCCTGTGTCCGTGAAAACCTCCATCAGGAGCGCGCGCGGCCTGCGTCCATCCACAATATGCGCTCGCTTCACGCCGCCCTTCACCGCCGCCACGCACGCATCCACCTTGGGAATCATTCCCTTCGAGACCGCGCCCGAGGAAGTGAGTCCCGCCGCCTCGTCCGCCGTCAACGCGGAGATTATGCTCTCAGGATCGTTCACATCGCGAAGAATGCCGGCGACATCCGTCATAAGGACGAGCTTCTCCGCTCCGAGACGCCACGCCAGATCCCCGGCTACCGCGTCCGCGTTGATGTTGTACGATTCACCGCCCCTGCCGATAGCAACCGAACTGATGACCGGGATGAAGCCGTCACGCGCGAGGGACTCCAGAATGGCCGGATTGATCTCCTCGACCTCTCCAACAAACCCCAGGTCAACCTCCCCCGGAGCTTTTCTGGCGACGATCAGATTCGCATCCTTGCCCGACAGTCCGACTGCCAGGCCGCCGTGACCATTGATGCTCGCAACAATGCCTTTGTTCGTCTTGCCCGCGAGCACCATTTCCACGACTTCCATGGTTTCGGCGTCAGTAACGCGAAGGCCGTTGACGAAAGCGGGCTCTTTGCCCAGCCTGCGCATGACATCGCTCACCTCCGGGCCGCCGCCATGCACAAGCACGGGGCGCATCCCGACATAATGCATCAGCACGATGTCCTCGCAGACAGCGCTCTTGATGCGGTCGTCCACCATCGCCGCGCCGCCGTACTTGATCAGAATCGTCTTGCCGTAGTACTCCCTGATGTAGGGGAGCGCCTCGACCAGTATCCGCGCCTGTTCTTCCCGGGTGTTCAAGTCTTCATTCATGGCATCACGTGTGGTAGTCCGCGTTGATCCGGACGTAATCGTACGAGAGGTCGCAGGTCCAGACCACGGCTTCGCCCGTGCCGAGCCCGAGATCAAGCTCAATCGTCACGAAGTCCGTCTTCAGCAGACTGGCCGCATCATCGAGCGACAGCATTACTGGCTCGCCGTCCCGCACTATCTGGTGCTCGAGAATGGCGAGGTTCAGTTTGGCCTGATCCAATGGGACTCCGGCGCGTCCAGCCGCGGCCGTGATCCGGCCCCAGTTCGGGTCGCACCCGAACATAGCCGTCTTGAAGAGAGGCGAGTTCGCGATAGTCTTGCCGACCCTCCGCGCGTCATCATTTGACGCTGCTCCGCTGACACGGATCTCAACGAGCTTGGTGGCGCCTTCGCCGTCAGCGGCTATGGCTTTGGCCATCTGCTGGCAGACGAGGGTGAGGGCCGCCTGGAATCGCGATTCGTCGCCTTCGCCGACAGGAACCCCGCCCGCGCCGTTCGCCAGCATCAACACCATGTCGTTCGTGCTCGTGTCCCCGTCCACGGTGAGGCAGTGAAAAGACTCATCAACGGCGCGCTCGAGCAGGCTCTGCAGGGTTCCGGCGGGAACGTCAGCATCGGTCGTCAGGAAGCAGAACATGGTCGCCATGTTCGGAGCGATCATGCCGCTCCCCTTGGCGACCGCGCCGATGGTCACCTGACCGCTTTCGAGCGACACCCTGACTGCGGCCTGCTTCGGGACAAGGTCCGTCGTCATAATCGCCTGCGCCGCCCGCGGCCCGCCCTCAGCGGACAGAACTCCCGGAAGCTGAGCGACGCCCGCGCGAAGCTTGTCCATCGGCAGCCGTTCGCCGATGTGCCCCGTGGATGCCCCGGCGACAAACTCGCTTCTGATGCCGAGCGCATCCGCGGCAAGCGCGCACACCTCGTTGGCGTCCTGAAGCCCCGCCGCGCCCGTGAAGCAGTTCGCGTTGCCGCTGTTGACGATGATTGCCTGGCACACTCCGCCGCTCAGGCGCTCGCGGTTGATGTCAATGCAGGCGGCGTGTACGCGATTGGTGGTGAGAACGCCCGCGAACGCGCACGGCGCGTCGCTGGCAATCAGGGCGAGATCCGGCTTACCGGACTTCTTGATGCCGCACGCGACAGCCCCCGCTTTGAAGCCGGACGGGCTGGTTACCGATCCGTTCTCGACCTGTTCGATGAAGGGCTGCGGCGGTTGGACAGCGTGCTTCACGGCTAGGGATACATCGCCGGAAAGTCGAGACCTGCCGTCTCATCCAGCCCGAACATCAGGTTCATGTTCTGGATCGCCTGCCCGGCGGCTCCTTTCACCAGATTGTCTATCACCGACAGCACGATCACGCGCCCGGTGCGCTCGTCGAAAACCGGGGAGATTCTGCAGTAATTCGAACCA
>JAGVUD010000315.1 GCA_019136435.1 Armatimonadota bacterium
GAGGATCCCGCCGAGAGCGGCGATAAGGTCCTTGAAATCGGCCAGGAACTCGAGAAGTCCCTCCGGGATAAGCAGCACGCCGTAGCTCTTGCCTGCCGCGGCCCGGTCGCAGACGACGCCGGCAATCTGCCCGACGACGTCGGTGAGCGTCCACTTCTTGCTCTCCGCTTCTTCGGAGATCAGCGCCATGTTCGGCTGGGTCTCCAGCGCGACCTCGAGGGTCACGTGGCTGGCCGAGCGTCCCATGAGGCGGATGAAATGCCAGTATTTCTTGGCCGAAAGAGCGTCGCGGCAGATGCTGCCGATCAGCTCCGAGAACACCTTCGAAGCGCTGTCGAACCCGAAAGACGCCTCGATGAATTCGTTCTTCATGTCGCCGTCAATGGTCTTCGGGACGCCGATCACCCGGATGTCCAGTCCGTGCGCCAGAAAGTCCTCGGCAAGAAAGGCGGCGTTCGTGTTCGAGTCGTCTCCGCCGATGACGACCAGAGCCTGGACTTCGAGGTTCGTGAGGTTCTCGCGGCAGGCTTCCAGTTCCTCAGGCTTTTCGATCTTGCCCCGGCCGCTGCCGATGAGGTCGAACCCGCCCGTGTTGCGATGGGCATCAATAAGATCGGAGGTCAGTTCGATGTACTTGTTCTTGATGATGCCCGTTGGGCCGCCAGTGAAACCGTACAGCCTGCTGGCGGGGTTCGCCTTCTTGAGGGCATCGAACAGCCCCGCAATGACGTTGTGCCCGCCCGGCGCCTGCCCCCCGGACAGCACCACCGCCACCTTCATCGGCCCCGCGGGCGCGCCGGCCGGGCCCGCGTCCACGCGCACCAGCTTGTTGCCCAGCGTCTTCGGGAACTCCTCGCTCACCATGGGTGCGAACACAGGCGTCGCGGCGTCTTCGGTGACCAGCGTGACGCCGCCCTGCGTCAGCGCGCCGGGAAGGCGGGGAGTGAAACCCGCGCGGGCTCTGTCCAGCGGTGAAGTTTTCTTGCTCATAGAAGTGATATCTGCCCTCTTATCTAGAAATCCGGCTCCAGCAGGCCGTATCCCCCGCGCTTGCGGCGGTAAACAACGCTCACCTGTGACGACTCGGAATTGACGAACACAAAGAAGTCGTGGTGCAGAAGCTCCATCTGCCGGGCGGCTTCCTCGGGCGCCATCGGCTTCACGGCAAAGCGCTTGGTGCGCTCGATGACGGGCTCGTACACCTCTCCATCGGCCAGGCCCTCTTCAGGGGTCTGCGCCTCCGTGACGGTCTTTTCCCGAAGAGCTTCTTTCTCTTTCGGCCCGCGCTCGTGGCTGCGCCCGTAGAGCTTGCCCTTGAACTTCTTGACGCGCTGCTCCAGCTTTTCGACGACCATGTCGATGCTGGTGTACATGCTGTCGGAGCGCTCTTCTCCGCGCAGAAGGATGCCGTCTCCCTCGAGCAGCACCTCGATCACGTGGGTGTTCTTCTGCACGGTCTGGACCACGCGGGCCTCTTTGATCTCTGAGAAGTACTTCGTCAGCTTCTGAAGCTTCTTCTCGGCATACTCGCGCATGGCCGGGGTCACATCAACGTCTTTGCCCTTGATTGATACCTGCATAGTGCTCAAAATCTCTCGCCTTTTTTTCGCTTGCGCGCGATGGCTCAACGCGCCAGTGTAGCTAATTGCCGAAACGGGTGTCAAACCAGAACGGCCTCTGCCGGGCAGCGCTCAGAGCCCGCTCCGGCGCCCCCGGAAGGCCCCGTTCTGGCAAATCCCTTGAATAAACTACGCGGAAAATGGTGAGACAGACGGCCGAATAGGGTACTATGTACGCAGGCCCGGGTGGGACGGCCCGGCATCGAGCCGAAGAGGGTCTGCAGCGCCAGTCGCATCCCCGGCGGTGCGAATCGGCACAGGCGCCGCGAAAGACAGCCCACAGATTGTTGCTGAGACTACTCGGAGCGTCCGCCGCCGGCCGGAGCCGGAGCCGGACATCAGGGAGAAACACGCACATGGTGGACAAAGAAGAGCGTGGCTTTGCGGCCATGGACAGAGACAAGCAGCGCGAGATAGCCCGCAAGGGCGGCAAAGCGGTCAGCAAGAACCGCGAGCACATGGCCGCAATCGGGCGCAAGGGCGGCATAACCGTCAGCCGGACGCGCGAGCATATGGCGGAGATCGGCCGCAAAGGCGGCGCGAAATCCGGAGGAGGGCGGAAGAAGAACTCGAGCCAGTCGGGCTGAGGTCCACTGCGGGGCCGCCGGAAATACCGGCAATGGGGCGCCGGGCAAGTGACCGGGCTGGCCAGATCGCACCGGCCCGGGGAAATCTGGTTGCGCGTCTCCACGGGTGGCCATGCGCCGGGGCACGGGCTAGCCGGGCCGATCGCCCGCTGATTGCACCGGCCGCCCGACAGGAGTATACTCGGGGCGGTAATCACTCATGCTTCGCTTCAAGCACCTGGCAGCAGTTCTTGTCCTGGCGGCCGTCCTACACGGAGCCGCCCTCGCGGGAACGATTCGCGCCGTCACTGTTCAGGGCAGCATAGATCCCGCGACCGCGGGCTACATCCTGAGGGGCATCAAAGCCGCTCAGGACAGTGATGACGCACTGCTGCTCGTCGAGCTGGATACCCCGGGCGGCCTGGTCACGTCCACGCAGGACATCGTGAAGGGGATGCTGGCGTCCCGCGTGCCCATCGCTGTTTACGTCACCCCCGAGGGCGCCATGGCATCGTCGGCCGGAACGTACATAGCTGTCGCCGCGCAGATCGCCGCGATGGCCCCGGCAACGCACATCGGGTCGGCCACTCCCATTTCGTCCGAAGGCAAAGACCTGGACCGCAAGGTAACGAACGCCCTCACAAGCTACATGGAGACGCTTGCCGAGCGGCGGGGCCGGAATGCTACATGGGCTGTCAAGGCAGTGCGTGAGGGCATCAGCGCCACGGAGAAAGAGGCGCTGAAGCTGAATGTCATTGATGTGGTGGCAAAAGACCGCGCCGCGCTACTCCGCGAGATAGACGGCCGCAAGGTCGAGGTTGCGGGCGGCCGCAATGTCGTTCTGAAAACCAAGGGATATCCGGTGCAGAAGCTGCCGATGCGCCCGCAGGAAGTCCTGATGCACTTCCTGGCAAACCCTAACGTCCTCGGAATCCTGGTGCTCATCGCAATGTACGGGATCATCGGGGAGGTCTCTAACCCGGGCTCCATTCTTCCGGGCGTTGTGGGGGTGATGGCGTTGCTGCTGGTGTTTTACACATCGAACATCCTGCCGATGAGCACGACAGCACTCCTGCTGATCCTGTTCTCGGTTGCTCTGTTCATCATAGACACGCAGGTAGCCTCGCACGGGATTCTGACGGCGGGAGGCATCATTTCTCTTGCGCTCGGGCTGTTCCTGCTCGTTGACGTAAAGGATCCCCTGTTCAGAATGTCAATCTCTCTTGTTGTGGGGGCGGCGATCGCGACGGGCGGGTTCTTCGCGTTTGCGATCGGCGCCGGACTGAGGGCGCAGAAGCGCAAGATCGTGACCGGTCACGAAGGGCTTGTGGGATTGTCCACGGAAGCAAGGACAGACATCGCGCCCGTGGGGCGGGTGTTTCTGGAAGGGGCCTGGTGGACAGCGCAGACGACATCCGGGCCGATTGCCGCAGGCGAGTGCGTGCGCGTGGCAGAGGTGCGCGGTCTGAGGCTATTCGTGACACCGGAACAGGAGTCCCCGCCGCGCGCACAGGACTCCACGAGCATCAACGAGTGAAGGGAAAAAGGAAATGGCTGAACTGATCAAGATGATTGGCGGAATGGGCGTCGTAATCGTCCTGTTTCTGCTGTTCATCGTAGTGCCGTCCGCCGTCAAGATCGTGCGGGAGTACGAACGCGGCGTCATCTTCCGGCTCGGGCGTCTGGTCGGGGCGCGGGGACCGGGGCTGTTCTTCATCATCCCGATCGTGGAGCAGATGATCAAGGTGGACCTGCGCGTGGTTACGATGGACGTGGCGAAGCAGGAGACGATGACGCGGGACAACGTCCCGGTGACAGTGGACGCCGTGATCTACTTCCAGGTCGTGAACCCGGACTTCGCGGTGACCAAAGTCGAGAACTTCGTCAAGGCGACCTCGCTGATCTCGCAGACCACGCTGAGAAGCATTGTGGGGCAGGTGGAACTCGACTCGCTGCTGGCGGAGAGGGACGTCGTGAACCAGAAGCTGCAGACAGTCATTGACGAGCAGACCGAGCCGTGGGGCGTGAAGGTGAACACGGTAGAGGTGCGCGACGTGGTGCTGCCGGAGGGCATGCGCCGCGCGATGGCGAGGCAGGCCGAGACCGAGCGCGAACGCCGCGCCAAGATCATCAACGCCGAGGGCGAGTTCCAGGCCGCCGAGAAGCTGGCGGACGCGGCGCGGATTATCAGCGCGAGCCCGCAGGCGCTCCAGCTCCGCTTCCTTCAGACGCTTGTCGAGGTCGCTTCGGAGAACAACTCGACAACGATCTTCCCGGTGCCGATCGACCTGTTCGAGCCGTTCCTCCGGAGGCTGAGCGCACCGGCCCCGGAACAGCCGGCGCCTCCTCGGGCTGAGGGTTAAGCCCCGGCCGCACACCGCTGTTTCAAGCCGGGGTGTCCGCGCTGGCGCGGACACCCCGGCGAACCCTGCACGGAATTCCGGCGTCTATACAAGAGTGAACGGACAGGGGCTTGCGGGCGGCAGAACCGCGCTCCGAAGCCGTTTGACGCGTGTTTTTGCAGGAGATATACTCGGTTGCGCAAGACACGGAAACGTCTTTGCGGCAATCCGCGATTTCCCGGCGCGCGCCGGACACCCCGGGCGCGAGCCAACGGTTACTGAGAGTCACTACCTTAGCAATATGCCCGAGCAGCAGGACATGAATTCAAGCGGTGCTTCCAGCCAGGAGGAGCAGGTGCGTCTTCTGAGCGAAGAGCTCGAGAAGAAGCAGAAGTACATCAAGATCCTCGAGGAAGCAAACAAGGAACTGGAGCGGAAGGTCCGCAGTGTCTCCGAAGACGCCGAACCACCCGCCCCCATAACCGAACTCGAAGAGACGCTCAAACGCCTGAACAGCCGGATCGCCATGATCCTGCAGGCCGAGAAGTGCGTGTTCATGCTGTTCGACAAGGAATCCGGCGAGCTTGTCGCGACAAAGCCCGCGCTGGGGCTCACGGACGAAGAGGTGCGGCGCTTCCGCGTGCGCGCAACGCAGGGCATCTCCGGGCAGGTCTTCCGCGAGAACACCCCTGAGATTCTGTTCGACGCCATCAACGACCCGCGCACGATGAAAGAGAACGTCGCGCTGCTGAACGTGCGCAACGGCGTGTGTGTGCCGCTGGTCGTCGAAAAGCGCGACTCGGACAACCGCGTCATTGACTCGACGACGATCGGTGTCCTGCATGTCTTCAACAAACGCTATGGCCACGTCTTCATCGAAGAGGATGTCCGGCTTCTCGAGAGGATGGCCAAGAACGCGGCGGCTGTCGTCGCCAGCGCGCAGATGTATCGAGAAGTGGTCGAGGAGAAGGAAGAGCTCGAGCACATCATCGAGAGCGTGTACGCCGGCCTGATAATGGTGGCGGCGCACAACAACCGGATTATGCAGATCAACGCATCCGCGCGCACTATGCTGGGGCTCGATGACAAGGACATCGCCCGGGCGCCCTACACCGAACTTATCGAGAACCAGGGCGTCAAGGACATGCTCGCGCAGTCGCTGATGGACAAGGCTGAAGTTGCGACCGAGCTTGACATCGCGCTGGATCCGGACGAGGAGCCGCGGGTCTTTCAGGCACAGAGTTCTCCGGTGCGTGCCGAGGACGGCTCCACGCTCGGCGCGGTGGCGATCTTCAACGACATCACCGAGATCCGCAGCGTCGAGCGCATGAAGACCGCTTTCGTTTCCACTGTGTCGCACGAGCTTCGCACCCCGCTCACGTCCATCAAGGGCTTCGTTTCGACTTTGCTTGCGGACGTGGATGGGTATTACGACCAGGCCACAGTACGCGAGTTCCACGAGATCATTGACCAGGAGTGCGACCGACTCGTGCGCCTGATCTCTGACCTGCTGAACGTCTCGCGCATCGAGGCGGGTCGCGCGCTCGACCTGAACCCCAAGCCGCTGCAACTGAGCGGACTTATCGAAAAGGTCGTGAACGCTCAGCGCTCGTACGCGACCAAGCACCAGATCGTCGTCGAGAACACCGAAGACCTTCCACTGATTGTCGCGGACGAGGACAAAGTGGACCAGATTCTGACGAACCTGACCAACAACGCCATCAAGTACTCTCCCGAGGGCGGAACGGTGACGGTCCGAGGGGCCGCGGAAAACGGCGCGGTCAAGATTTCGGTCTCCGACGAGGGCGTTGGCATTCCAAAGGAGCACCTTGGCAAGGTGTTCGACCGCTTCCACAGGGTTGATAACAGGGACACGCGAGAGGTAGGCGGGACCGGAATCGGGCTGTTCCTGGTAAAGCATCTCGTTGAGGCGCACGGGGGCGAGATATGGGTGGAGAGTGAACTCGGCAAAGGCTCCTGCTTCACTTTCACGCTGCCGAAAACCCCGCCGCAGTTCGAGGAGGACGCCGAAGAGGCTGTCAACAGCGACGACTGACCTTCCGGCTCGATCCGGGCAGATTACGGTGCGCAGGAGGCCCGAGGGGCCACCTGCGCA
>JAGVUD010000299.1 GCA_019136435.1 Armatimonadota bacterium
GCGGATGTGCTCGCGCACGAACTCAGGCGTGGGCGTGTCCCATCCGTATTCAATGAGCTTCTTCACCGGCGTCCGCTCGGCCATGGCCGGACAGGCGGCCATGAGCGGCAGTAGCGCTGGAAGCCCAAGTGTGAACACCAGCAGCGCAAGTTTCATATCATTCCCTCGATAGATCGGTAGATGCTCCCCAGGTCGCTGTCCGGGGATGTGCTGTCCCTTCGCGCACCCCGTCGCCCCGGCGACGCAAGTTCAGCTTGCCAGCAATCAGCAGCGATGACCTCAGCGTTCGCCACTTCCGGGCCGAACACCTCCGCCCCGTATGAGGAGAAAGCCGACCCGGCGCCGAAGACAGCAACAGTCGCCACAGCACGAGAAGGAAGGGGATGAGTTCGATGAGGCGGTTCAGCGACGAGTTCCACGAGGGGCTGGAACGGGAGATGGAGGGCAGGGAGTTCAAGACCATTTCGCTTGCCGTGGAACTCACCGGACTACGTCGAGTTTGCGGAAGAGCTGGACGCTTCGCCGGAGGCGCCTGTCATGCTGCTGTTTCAGGCACTGGAGGTGGCGATAGGCGAGAAGGGCCTGAAACCGACCGCGGCCGGGAACCTGCCAGTGGAGCTTGTCCGCAGCGCCGCCGATGCGTTCCTTGGGCGCTACCCGGAGCAGAATCCGTTCTTTCCCATGCGAAGGGAGGACGATTTCCTGGATCTGCATGTGACGAGGCTTGTAGCGGGTCTGGCAGGGCTTGTGCGCAAGCATAACCGCCGCTTCATCCTTAGCCGGATGTTGCGCGACTGGCGGAAGCAGGGCCGGGAAGGGGCCATCTATCCGGCGCTGATGGGGGCTTTCGTCAGGAGGTACAACTGGGGCTATGCTGACGCGTACCCCGAACTGGATATCGTCCAGCAGTCTCTCGCCTTCTCGCTCTATCTGCTCTGGCGCTTCGGCGGCGAGTGGCGGCCGATATCATTCTACGCGGACGCGTTTGTGCGGGCGTTTCCGCAGACACTCGATGAGGTGCGTGATCAGCCTTACTCGCAGCCCGAGACGGATATCCGGCGCTGCTATCGGAACCGGGTGCTGCAGCGGTTTGCCTGGTTCTTCGGCCTCGTCGAGATCAGGGGTAACATTCAGCACGGCCTCGTTTCGCTGGACTGCGAACTGCGCAAGCTTCCGCTGCTGGACAAGGTCGCAATCTTCTCGCCCTCGCTTCCCCGGTGACGGCCAGCGTCCGAAAGGCGGTTGGACCTGATCTCCCGGACCGTCCTCTACAGCTTCCCGCTCTCGCTCATGTAGTAGAGCACCGGCACCGCCATCCTCGATAACAGCGTCGAGGCGACCTCGCCCGCCATCAGGGATATTGCCAGCCCCTGGAAAATGGGGTCCATCAGGATCACCGACGCGCCGACCATAACCGCCGCCGCGGTCAGAAGCATCGGGCGGAAGCGCACCGCCCCGGCGTCCACAACGGCCTCCAGTTGCGCACGATAATGCCCGCACCCGCAATGAAGCCGATCATGGACGTGGCGGTGAAGAACGCCCCCATCATCCAGTGCGCGGGCAGAATCCCCACCAGCGTCAGCGGTATGGGCGCCATAATCACAAGCGGCGTCCGGAACGACTGGAACCAGGCGACGACCAGAATGTAGATCAGCACGAGCACCGCCGCGAACGCCAGCCCCATGTCGCGGAACACCTCGTACGTGATGTGCCACTCTCCGTCCCACTTCATCGCGTAGCGCGTGGTGTCGAACGGAGCCGCCGTCGAGAACCGCTTCAGCTCGTAGCCCACCGGCGTCTTCATCTTGCTGATCGCCCGGTTCATCTTGAGGATGGCGTACACCGGGCTCTCCTGCGAGCCCGTGACGTCGCCCGTAACATAGACGACGGGCTTCAGGTTTTTGTGATAGATGCTGAGGTCCTGCGTGGTGTCGCGCACCTGCACAAGCTCGCCCAGCGGCACCAGGTTTCCCGAAACCCCCTGCACCTGGATGTTGAGGATGTCCTGAAGGCTCGAGCGCTGTTCCAGCGGCAGCTGCAGGTGGATGGGCACGTCCTCCCTTGCTTCGGGGATATGCGCCAGGTCTCCGCCGCCGCCGCCCACCGCCAGCGCGA
>JAGVUD010000258.1 GCA_019136435.1 Armatimonadota bacterium
CATGTGACCTCCGAGGCGCCGCTGGTGCTGTCGGGCGGCAGGGGGGCGGTAACGGTTACGGGAATCACCGGCAAGCCGGGCGATTTTCTGATCGTGGAGGGCGACTATGCCGACGGCGTTCTGGCGGCGTCGCAGGCGCACTGCAAGGCCACTCTTTACGCTGGCCCCTGCCGGACGGAGATGGTGTATGTCCCGGCCGGGGCTTTTCTGATGGGCAACAACGGCAGCGAGCCATACTCGGCGGCAAGCGAGCTTCCCCAGCACGAGGTGACCCTCTCCGGATACTGGATCGGCAAGTACGAAGTGACCCGGGGCGAGTACCGCGCGTTTATGCAGGCGGGCGGCTACAGCAATCCCGCATACTGGTCGAGCGCGGGCTGGACGTGGAAGGAAGGCCGCGGCCGCACCGAGCCCGATTCCTGGGCGCCTCAGCAGGACTGGGGTTCGGGACCCTTCACGCAGACCGAAGTACATCCGGTGGTGGCCGTAAGCTACTACGAGGCCGAGGCATACTGCGCGTGGGCGGGTGGACAGTTGCCCACCGAAGCTCAGTGGGAGAAGGCTGGCCGCTGGACGGGCAGCAGCCCGAACGTCTATCCGTGGGGCAACGTGTATGACGCCGAGAAGTACAACAACACCAACGACACGCTGTACCCGGGCTATCAGACGGCGCCGGTGGGGTGCTATCCCGCCGGGATGAGCCCGTACGGATGCCACGACGTGGCTGGCAACGTCGCCGAATGGTGCCTGGACTGGTTCAGCAGCAGCTACTACAGCGTGTCGCCCACCCAAGACCCGCAAGGGCCGGCCACCGGCATGTATCGTGCCATCCGGGGCTGCGGCTGGAACGGCACCGACTACTGCGCGCGCATCTCCGCCCGGAGCAGCAACCGCCCTGAGAACTACTGGACCGAATCGTTCGGGTTCCGGTTCGCGCGCTAAGACTGGCGGATAGAACGAAGACGATGGAAACTCGGGAGATACGGGATATTACAGGGTGGATCCACAACGGCATGTGGTCGTCGCTGCCGGAGTATCCCGGCGCCGATATCTCCGACCTGCCTCATCCTGCCGCGCTTCCCGCGGACTACGAGGTCCATCTGCAGAAGTTCGTGATCGGCGGGCAGTCGGGGACGTACGTCGAGAACGCCTCGCACGTGAGCGCCGCCGTCGCTCCGGTCGTTGAACTACCGCTGCAGGAGTTCGTCCGCCCGGCCGTGGTGATTGATGTGGGAGACAAAGGCCCGCTGGAGCCCGTGACCGTCGCCGGCCTCGAGGCCGCGAAGTGCGACGTTCGCCCCGGCGACGCGGCGCTTATCCGCACGGGGTGGGACGCGAACTGGGAGCGCCCCTGCTTTGTCGAGGAGAGCCCGTTCATCGAGAGACGGGCGGCGCTCTGGCTCATCGAGCGCGGCATCGGCCTGCTGGGGTCCGATTTTCCCCGATTCGACACGCCGTTCGCGATGCAGTTCCCGTGGGGCGAGTTCTGGGAGCGGGTGGGGCTGATCGTTGCGCCGGTTGCGAACCTGACCGGGCTGTCCGGGCGGTGCGGAACGCTTGTGGCGCTGCCGCTCAAGATCCGCGGCGCTGTCTGCACACCCTGCCGGGCGGTGATCCTTAGGTAACCAACAACTCGCCAACCCAACAACCCGCCAACGAATTCCCAACGCCGCCAGTTACGCCACACGGCAGGACATGTGCCTCCGCTTGCCGCAATCATGCAGTGACGCGGCCTCCGCGCCGCGAGGAGCAAGAGACTATGAACATCGCGCTGCCCGTTATTCTGATAGTCCTGACCCTGCTGCTTGCACCGGGTCACGCCCAGGCCGCGCCCGAGACGTTCGACCTGCCGCCGGACTTCTTCCCGATTATGCCATGGGACGGACACCGGGGATTGCCGCCGCTTGCCGATGGCTCGTCGGTCCTCAAGAGCATCGCCGACTGCAACTTCACAATCGCCGGGTTCGTACAGCCGTCCGACCTGCCCGAGTGCGAGAAGCTGGGCCTGAAGGCCATCATCGCCGGGCCGCTCGATCTGCCGCCGTGGAAGGGCAAGTGGCAGGGGGTGACGGACGAGCAGATCGAGGCGGCAATGAAAAGCCGGATTGCGGAGGCGGGCAAGAGCAGCGCCGTGCTCGGGTACTATCTGGTGGACGAGCCGGGCGCTCCCCGGTTTCCGGCCCTCGCGAAGGGCGTCGCCGCTGTCAAGAAGCACGCTCCGGGCAAGCTGGCGTATATCAACCTGTTCCCCGGATACGCCACAATCGGCGCTCCCGATCAGTCGCAGCTTGGCGCGGAGAGCTTCACCGGCTATCTGGAGCAGTATGTCGCCACGGTGAAGCCGCAGATGCTCAGCTACGACGACTACATGGTGCTGTATTCGGACAACTTCCAGGAGCCTGGCCAGGGCGCGATGTACTATCGGGACCTTCTGGAGGTCCGACGCGTCGCCCTGAAGCACGGGGTGCCGTTCTGGAACACTGTCAGTTCCAATCGCATTCGCCCCTATACCGTGGCCCCCTCGCCCGCGAATCTGATGTTCCAGGCCTACACAACCCTCGCCGCGGGCGGACGCGGCCTCGCCTGGTACACCTACAGCGATCGCGGCTACGGCTATGCGCCCGTCAGCGCGTCCGGGCATCTGACGGAGACCTGGCAGTATCTGCGCATGGTCAACGCGCAGGTGAAGACGCTCGGCCCGCTGATGATGAAGCTCGAATCAACGGGCGTTTTCTTCACGGAGCCCCCCGTTGAAGGGATGCCGCTTCTGCCGGGCAGGCTCATCAGAACCCTCAAGTCCCAGTCTTCGCTCAAAGGATACTCGCAGATTCAGCCTCCGCTGATGCTCGGGGAGTTCAAGTCGCAGGACGGCCGCGACTACGTGATGATCGTCAACCTGAGCCTGGAGCGGTCGGCGAATGTGACCTTTGAGACCGCCGGAGCGGCAAGGCCGGCAGAAGTCATTTCGGCCGTGGACGCCTCCGCTTCGCCCTTCGACGAGAAGAACGGGCAGTGGCTTGCGCCAGGTCAGGGCGTGCTGCTCAGGCTGCGTAACTACTCCGAGGTGTACCCCGCACCCGGGAAGAGAGGATAGCAAGCATGCCAAAAGTTGCCTTCGCCGCCGCGGCGCATCCGGATGATGTCGAGTTCATGATGGCGGGCACGCTGGTTCTGCTGGGGCGCGCCGGATACGAGCTGCACTACATGAACGTGGCCAACGGCTCGTGCGGGTCGTGGACTATGAGCGCGGAGGAGACCGTCCGGACCCGCACGGCGGAAGCCCGCGCGGCCGCGGAATCCATCGGGGCGCACTTTCATTTCCCGCTCGTGGACGACCTGATGCTCTATTACGAGGATCATCTGGTGCGGAAGCTCTGCGCCATTGTGCGCGAAGTCAACCCGGAGATCGTGCTGCTGCAGTCGCCGCAGGACTACATGGAGGATCACCAGAACGCCGCGCGCCTGATGGTGACCGCAACGTTCTGCCGCAACATGCCGAACTACGCGAGCATCCCGCCCGTTGACGCCGTGGACTCGGACGTCGCTGTGTACCACTCTATGCCGCACGGGCTGCGCGGGCCGCTGATGGAACCGATCGCGCCGCATTTCTTTGTTGATATAGGATCGACCATCGCGGACAAACGGGGCATGCTATCATGTCATCGGAGCCAGAAGGAATGGCTCGACCAGACACAGGGGTTTGACAACTACATCAACACGATGGAAGAAGACACGCTCCTCACTGGCCGGGTTTCGGGCAGATTCGAGCATGCGGAGGGGTGGCGGCGCCACCTGAGCTACGGCTTCGGACCGGCTGGCTTCGATCCGCTCTGCGATGCGCTCGGGGACCACGTTTTCGAGAACGAAGGAGGCGCTGCCGTCTCCGGATAGCTGGGGGAGTACAATGAGCCGGATTGCATTGCTGTTCGCGCTGCAGGTTGCTCTTGCGGTCGAGGTCGCCGTGGGTCCGGTTCTGGGTTCGCCCATCTCCGATGCCGCGTACCCCCTGCTCGCCGGGCGCGTGACCGAAAGCGCCAGCGCCTTCGCCATATATCGCGACGCCGATTCGGCGTTCAATCACGGCTACCCGTCCGGGTTCTTCGGCGAGATATCGAAGGTTCGGGTCAATGCTGCGTGCGTACACTCGGACACGGATCCGTCCGGTTGCTGCGCGGCCGCCGAATGTCTGGACACCACGCGCGGCAACGTCTGCCGGATAACGTTCGACGCCTTGAGCCTGTGGGAGTACGCGGGCGTCAACTGGGAAGAGCCGGAGAACTGGGCCGCGCTCGGCTATCCCGCCAGCAACGGGTACAACCTTACGGGAGCCGAAAAGCTTGTCTTCGAGGCGCGCTCGCCCACCCCGGGCGGGATTCAGGTGAGGTTCGGACTGGGCAGCAGCCAGACCGGCTGGCAGACGGTCACGGACTGGCAGACTTACGAAATTCCGCTGTCGACGCTCAGCCCCGCGCCCGGACTCTTGGACGTCCACGTCCTGTTTTCAGTCGTCACCAACGGCTACCACTGTCCCTCCGGCGGCATCCTGATTCTGGACAACATACGGCTCGAGCCGCCCCCTGCCGCGCCCGTGGGCGCGGGGTCGCGCAGCCTTCCGCTCAGCACGCAAACGTTCGGAGTTGTCCCGGCCGCGGCCGATCCGTTCCCGTTGGATCAGGTCATCCGCAACGTCGCCAGCACATACGAGTCCGCGTTGACGATTCTGGCGCTGCTCGAAAGGGGCGAGCCGTCTGACCTCGCGCAGGCCCGGTCGGCGGCGGATGCGCTCAGCTACGCACTGCACCACGACAGCTCCGGCCGCCCGCTCCCCACCGCGCCGGACGGGTCGCGGGGGCTGCACAATGCCTACAGCGCGGGAGAGCTTGCCCTGATGAACGCCCAGCCCGGCGGCGCGTTGGCCGGGGAAAGCAGGCTGGCGGGGTTCACCGTGCCGTTCGAGTCCGGGGCGCAGTACTGGCTGCTGATGGACGGCGCGACCGGCGGGAACAACGCCTTCGCCATCCTCGCTCTCGTGCGCGCCTATCAAATTCTGGGCGAGCCG
>JAGVUD010000174.1 GCA_019136435.1 Armatimonadota bacterium
GTCCGCGCTCGAGCCCCGTGGCCTCTGCAACCGCAACCGCGGCCTCCGCGCCGGCGGAAAGAACGTCCGACCCATCCACGAAGCCGTCCACGCGGTCCGCGCCAGACGAGACGCCATCGCGCAAAGACGAAGAGAAGATCTCCGCGACAATCACCCAGGCGGAGCTTCGCGCGCTCGTTGACAGCCTTCCGGACATTGACATCCTGATGACCCCGCGGACACAGCCGCGCTCGGGGCGGCTGCCGGTCTATCGCAATCTCAGCCCCGGGCCGGTCGTGATCAGCCGCCGGCCGTATCTCGTGCTCGGGCCGTACGGGCCGTACTTCGTGTATCCGCGCCGCGGCGGAGTGGAGTACAGCTACCCCGCGACGTATATCCCCAGGCGTTACCTGCCGGCTGGCTGGTAGGGCTCAGGCCCCCAGCGCCCGCCGGGCGCGCTCCAGATCGCCGGGCGTGTCCACGCCGACCGGGCGGTGTTCGGTGCGCACCATGCATATCTTCCACCCGGCGTCGAGCGCGCGAAGCTGCTCCAGCGACTCCGAGACTTCGGTCCCGGCCCTGGGCATGGCGGTGAACTCCAGAAGCCGCTCGCGCCGCCACGCGTAGATGCCCATGTGCCCGTAGCGCTGCACGTCCGACGGGTTCCGGGGGTAGGGGATTTCGGCCCGCGAGAAGTAGAGCGCGAACCCGAATCGGTCCACGACGACCTTCACCAGGTTCGGGTCGGCCGCGTCGTCGTCCGGACCCAGCGGGAACATCAGGCTACCCAGCGCGGCATCCTGCTGCTCTATGAGCCCCTCCACGAGCGCGTCCAGCGCCTCCGGGTGGGTCAGCGGCTCGTCGCCCTGGATGTTGACGGCGATATCGGCCTCGCGCGCGCTCACGACTTCGGCCACGCGGTCGGTGCCGGTGGCGTGGTCGGGGCTGGTGAGGACCGCCACCGCGCCAAAGCTCTGGCACGCGCTGACAATCTCCGGGTCGGGCGTTGCGACCAGCACCTCGTCCAGCATCCGGGCGTCTGACGACCGCTCCCAGACCCACTGGATCATGGGCTTCCCCGCGATATCGAGCAGGGGTTTGTTGGGCAGTCGGGTGGCCGCCAGCCGTGCGGGAATGACTCCGATTGCTTTCAATGGTTCTATTTGTCCTTCAGGCTGTAGAGCAGCGTAAGAAACTCACTGCGGCGCACGTACGGGCGCCCCTCCAGCACCGACAGGTCCGCGGTGATTCCGGCGGCCTTGAACCAGCTTTCCATGTCCGCGGGTGTGAGCTGCTCGTAGGGGCGGAACTCGCTGCCTTCGGCATGGTCGCCGAATATTCCCCGTTCCTCGAGCGCCCGGATCGCCGGCAGGGACGGGTGCTTCGCGGGAATGTCCGCGTAAGCCCGGTACGAATGCCGCTTTCTCGCGCCGAAGAGATCCATTCTCCTGGCAAGATCCAGCCAGAGCGCGGCCGTGGCGCGGTCGAGCACCTGAGCGGGGTTGAACTTGTACGAGTTATACATTCTCGACCCGAAGAACTGGATGGCCGCGCGGTCGGGGTGTGTGAAGTCCACATCGTCGAAGTACATCAGCACGGCGTTCTGCTTCAGAAGCTCTCTTTGCAGCGTGGGCACGTCCACCGCGGCGGGCTCTTTGCGCCCTGCAGCCGCAAGGTGCGCGGCGACGCCTCCGGCCTGCCCCATCGCCATCCAGCAGGGCTCCATGCGAAGCGTCGAAAAGCCCATGTGCGTTCCCGAGATCGCGCCAGTGACAAGCAGGTTCCTGACCTTCTTCGGAACAATCACGCCGTAGGGAATCTGATACACCTCGCGGTACTGATGGACCCCGAGAAGTCCTTCGAGCACGGGAATTCCCGGCTCGTACTTGCGGGTGGGATGGCTGTCCATCTCGTACGACCCGCAGGCTACGGAGTCGGGCTGGAGGCGGGTGCGGTGCTGCCCGGGATCGAGCACGACATCGTGGGCGGTGAAGTTGTAGAGGCCGTCAATGCGCCGCGCTTCGCGCACATATATCTGCCGGGGGAAGTTGCCGTTGTCCTGGTACTCGTCCTTCGCCAGCGCCCACCGGGAGGCCTCGGCCCGGAACCAGTCGGGCAGCGACGTGTCGTTGTGGCAGTAATAGAGCAGCCCCAGAGTGTAGTTTCGCAGCCTCACCGCGAACTTGTCCCGCCAGGCCCAGTCCGCTTCCGGGTAGGGGTAGTTCTCTTCGGGAAGGTCGGTGGAAATGAGCGGTATCGTGTGGTTGTTCGTGTCCGACTTGTCGTTTGGCATGCCGATGATGGACACTGCGTCTTTGAACGACTTCACCGCCCCCGTGCGCACTTCACGCGCAAGCAGCAGATATTCGTGACGGTCGTAGCCGTCGGGCATGGTGACCGGGGCGTGGTTGGCCGGGTTGCTGGTGAGGCACAGGCGGTAGTTGTATGCCTGAATGCGCCTGTCGCCCTCACCGGTTGACAGCTCCGGATAGTAGACTCGCGATCTGTAACCGAAGTAGACGACCCCGGCGTAAGGCTCTCCCAGTTCGCTTCGCGCTTCGCGCCCGAGCCGGTACGGCGCTCCCGCCGCGGCCGCGAGGTCTCCCTCGTAGGTCGCATCCACGAACACCTGCGCGCGAACACGGACGTCCTGGCCGCCCGTCCGGTCCTTGAACAGGGCGGACTCAATCCTCCCGCGGCGCATCTCAACCGACTTGAGTTCGAGGTTGATGTAGAGCGAGATGCGGGCCTCCGCGTGGACCATATTGTTGAGGACAAGCTCCGCGACGTGGGGCTCGAAGTAATAGCCGTCGTTGCACGCCTTGACCTGCGCGGAATCCGCCCCGTACTCGGCGGCGTAGTAGTTGCGGACGTTGTTGACGTACTCGAGGAAGACTCCGCCCACGGCGCCGCGGTTCTTGATGTCCGTTGCCCCGAGGCCGTTTGCCATCAGCCCGCCGATGTGAGCGGTCCTCTCGATGAGAATCACGTCCGAGCCCATGCGCGCTGCCGCGATGGCGCCCGAGATGCCGGCGGGAGTCGCTCCGTAAACCGCCACGGCGCCCGCGGGCTCCGGCGCGGCGGCGGCCTGACCGGCTGAAACCAGAAGAAGAACGGCTGCGGTGATTGCCCAGACTGTGGCGAGTCTGGTTGGTGTTCCGGATGTCATAGCTTCTTGTCAGGTATCCTTTCGACCAGTCCCCTGCCCCTCGATCTCCGGGGACAGGATAGCCTGCGCGGGCTTGCGGGGCAAGTGGCGGGGCTTTTTGTTGCCGTTGCAACCATGTGGCATAATGCTCGAGACGCGGCACACCTCAGGGCCGCGCGTGTCGGGAGAAACGGGATAATGCCTCAAGTTGACGGAAAGTTTATTGCGAAACGCCTCAAGGACCTGCAGGAGCGTGCCAAGCGAGTCGGCACGAACGTTACCGTGTACACCGGGCCGGAGCTGGGCCGCATAGCCCTCATGCTCGGCCAGCGCAACGTGTACGGCGGATACAACTGGGACACCAGAGTCCGGAACCGCTCGGCGAAGTTCACGGCGACACTTGGAACCGAGGCCGTGTGCGACAGGAACCCGATGCCGGAACAGGTCGCGACCGCGGAGATGCTCGACAGCTACGCGGCCCGCATCTTCGGCGGCAAACACGACGGCAAGACCTACGCGGGACATGCGAACCAGCTTCCCGTTGATATGGTGCAGCGGGTGATGGGCAGCGGCGAGGACAAGGATTTCACGTTCAACTGCAACCTGCTCGTCACGACCAAGAACCGCGCTAATCACCACGTGGGGTTCATGTGGGGGAAGATGCTGCGCCGCTGCGAGCCGGTGGCCGGCGCGGAGACTTTCCACATCCTGCTCGTGCCGGACCTGCCGACCGGAGACTTCGGACGGTTCTATGTGTTCCCGGAAGACAATGTGACGCTGGGTGTGGGCTGCGAGTACATGGGGGAGGCGAAGAAGGGCTTCCTTCGACTGGCAATGTGGCGCGCCAAACAGAAGGGCTTGCTCGGTGTTCACGCCGGCACCAAGGTGGTGGTCGCGAAGAGCGCTGTCACCGGGGAACTGAAGCGCTACGCCGTGGCCATTCTCGGCAACTCCGGAACTGGCAAGACGACGAACGTGGGGCACACGCACTATCTGGATCAGGAAGGCGAGCAGTCGCTGGTGGTTCAGGACGATTTCGTGGGACTGCGGCTGAAGGACGGACGGGTTCTGGGCACCGAGCAGGCGCTGTTCCTGAAAACGGACCTGGACGAGGACGACGTGCTTCTGCGCCCGGCGGCGGAATCGGCGGAGTTCGTCTCACAGAACCTCTACATAGACTTCGAGGGCAACATTCAGTATCTTGAAGAGGACCTCTGCGCGAACGGGCGGGGCATTCTGCCGATCACGGCGCTTCCCGCCGATCGCCGCTACGAATCCATTGATCTCCCGCCATTGGATGACGTGGACAGCATGGTGTTCATATTCAACACCCGCAGGAACACCATTGCGCCGATTCTGCGCGAAATGAACCCGGAGCAGGCGGCGGCCTACTTTATGCTGGGCGAGTCCATCGAGACGGCGGCTGGCGACCCGACCAGGATCGGCCAGTCCATCCGCACTGTAGGCACGAACCCGTTCATCGTGGGCGACAAGGCTGAAGAGGGAAACATCTTCTACGACTATCTGAAGCGCTACGAGAACAAGGTGCGTTGCTTCCTGATGAACACGGGCGGCGTGGGGGAGATTCCGAACCCGGACGACCCGAGAAACCCGAAGCGGCAGGCGAACCGTCCCTGGAAGACAGGCGTGGGCTATATCACCCGCGCGCTGTTCCGCGAGACCGGCGTTTGGAACGACGACGACGACTTCGGCATGAAGGTGCTGGCAGCGGGCGTCACGGGCGAAGGCGGCAAAATCTACGACATGGCCCCGCTGGATCCCCGGCGTCTGTACGACACCGCTACTCGCGAGCAGATGGTGGTGGACCTGAACAGGGAACGGCTCGCGTATCTGGAGAAGTTCCCGTCGCTCGATCCGAAGATCGTCAAGAGCTTCAAGAAGACGCATCGGCTGTAGGGCATCGGCCGGGGC
>JAGVUD010000183.1 GCA_019136435.1 Armatimonadota bacterium
CCTTGAGGGTGACAACGTCGCCCGCCGCCGCGGTTCCGATCACCTTGATACCGGATGAGCGGTCCTGTTCCTCTATGTAGAAGAACCCGTCGAATGCCGCCGAGACGACCTTTCCGGATATCTCAGCCATCGCCCCTTCGGGCAGCGCCTTGAGGCCGGACACGCTCGCGGCCACGCTGCTGGCCTCGAGCCCGCAGTCGTCGAACGTCACGCAGCCGTTTGTGTAGTCCGATGCGGTGAGAACGTAGAGCGCATAGCGCACCTTGTTCACACCGGCCGGCACGGTGAACGCCGCCTGCAGAGGCACATAGCTTATGCCGGGCACAGGCACGGAGACGAGGCTCTCAGCGATCGCCGGTTCGATGACGTTTCCGCCCGCGTCAAGGGCGAAGATCTGAAGGCCCGCCCTGTCGTTCGGATCGGTTCCGAACCCGGTGCCGTTGCTTCGCGGAAGCACCCAGGTGGCAGCCGTCATGCTAGCGCCGGGCTGCACCGTGACATCCTGGAAGATGCTCACCGAACCGCCGCCCGTGCTCATCCGGGCCCGGATAGCCTGTCCGCCGCTGTGGTACTGCGGCGAGAACTGATCGGAGGCATAGTAGCCCTCAGCACGGACAGCAGGGCTGCCGCCGCCCGGAACGCCGTTGTCCACCAGCACGTACGTCCAGCCGAAGCTCTGGTACGTGCCTGGCGTGTTGTTGTTGACGACGCCCTGCTCGAACCCGGGGTTGACAAGCAGGTTTGCCGCATCCGGAATCTGAACTTTCAGATCCACGTCCGGCATTGTGTTGACGCCGGGCACTAGCGCGGGATCGGGGGTCAGGGAAACCGGCCAGTAGCCGGTCTTCGAGACCTGAAGAACCTGCTCGCTGTTCAGCGGGCCGGATATCGAGTACTGACCGTTTGCGCCGGTCAGAGCGGTCTGTCCGAGAATGGAGACCGTGGCGCCAGCCAGCGGCGAGCCCATGCTCAAGACTGTCCCCTGAACTGTCACGGGAGCACCCGGACCTTCCAGAGCACAGTCGTCGTAGGCAACGGCGCCGTTCAGGTAGTCCGCGCCGATGACCGTGTGCAGCATGAAGCGCACCTTTGCGACGCTTGCGCCGGTGGTGAAGATCTTCCGCACCCATTCGTAGCGGGTGTTGCCGGTCTCAAAAGAAGCCTCGCCGTAGTCCTCCAGCTCGTTTCCGGCGGCGTCCAGTCCCTTGACCCACACGCCCGCCTTATCGCCTGCGTTCTGACCGAAGCCCGTGCCCTCGTCATAGCATCTTACCCCTTGACCCACACGCCCGCCTTATCGCCTGCGTTCTGACCGAAGCCCGTGCCCTCGTCATAGCATCTTACCCACGCCGAGGCCACGTACTGCGTGTTCGGCAGCACGAAGACGTCCTGGTAGCTGATACCCTCGCTCGTGAAACCGCTGCCCCTGAAGCGAATGGCCTCATCTCCGCTGTGGTACTCGCGGGAGAAGATGTCCGCCGGATCCAGGCCTGTGTAGTAGCTCTCGGCCCTCGCCGCGTTGTCACCCTGCAGCATCTGGTGGGTCCAGTACAGCCCGCCGCCGGACTCCGTGCCGGAGTAGGCGACGACGCCCGACTCGAACCCCGGGTTCTGCAGCAGATTCGTCGCGGGCGCGGGCACCAGGCTGAGGTTCAACGAGTTGGCCCCCGGCACCAGAGTCAGCTCCCGGGTCTCGCTCCAGTAGCCGTCCTTCGAGATCACGACGGTGGCCGCGCCCGCGGTGAGTTCCGCGAACGAGTAACCGCCGCCCGCCCCGGTCGTGGCAGTCTTACCCTGCACGGTAACCGTCACGCCCGCGAGTGGGCCGCCGCCCGCGATGTTGATGGCTCCGGAGAGCGCCGCGGGAACCGGCGGCCCGTCAAGAGCGCAGTCATCGTAGCCGATGGCGCCAGTCGCGAAGTTCGCGGAAATGACGCTGTGCAGCATGTAGCGGACCTTCGCGGTGGACGGGCTGGTGGTGAAGGTCTTCGACAGGTACTCGTGCTTGTAGTTCATCGCCGTAACGGCGGCTTCGTCGAGATTCTGCAGGAAGTTCCCTGCCGCGTCGAACTCCTGAATCCAGATGGCGGCCCTGTCGCCAGGGTCCGCGCCAAAGCCCACGGTGCCCTCACTCTGGCCGTACCCGCGCACCCACACGGATGCCGTGTAGCTGGTCGAAGGCCGGACCATCGCGTCCTGATAGATGAGGCTCTCGCCTCCCGGGGGGCCCTGGGTGCTGGTGCGGAACCGGATGCCTTCTTCTCCGCTGTGCACTTCCGTCGGGAAAGCGTCGAACTGGTAGTATGTCTCAGGGCGGATGGCGCAACTGTCATACAACACCTGGTAGGACCATCCGAAACCACCGCCATAGCCCGTCCCCGAGTAGAGTGTCACTCCATCCTCGAAGCCGCCATTCAACAGAAGGTTGCTGACTGGCTTCGCAATCAGCGCTACGTTCGCGGTGTTGCCCGCGCCCGCCGCCAGAGTCACGGGAACGCTCTCCGGCCAGTAACCTTCCGCGGAAACGGACAGGGTGGCGGCGCCCGCGATCAGCCCGGAGATGCTGTAAGCGCCTCCGGCTCCGGTGGTCGCCGTCTGGCCCTGGCACTCGACCGTGGCTCCAACAACACCCGCGCCGCCGCTCGTAACCACGCCGCTGACTGTGGCGGGCACGGCCTGGCCTTCCAGCACGCAGTCATCGTAAGAGACAGCGCCCTTCTCGTAGTTGGCAGCAATCGAACTGTGCAGAATGAAGCGGATCTTGTGGGTGTTCGGCCCCGTTGTGAAGGCAGGAGCGGTAACCTGCTCGTAGGCGCTGTTCGCCTCGGTGATATAGGTCGCGCTGACATCGCCGATGTAGCTTCCGTCCGCGCCCAGCTCCTGGATGATGATGCCGGCCTTGTCGTCGTCTCCGACGCCAAACCCGGCGCCGCCGCTCCAGGCCCTCACCCAGACGGATGCCGTGTACTGCGAGTTCGGCACAACACCAGCTTCCTGATAGATGTAGCTCTCACTGTTCGGAGGGCCGTCGTAACTGGTGCGGTACCGGATCGCCTGCGATCCGCTGTGAAACGTCGGTGGGAACTGGTTTCCGGCGTAGTACGTCTCCGCACGGATGGCGCCATCGCCGTACACCATTACATACGACCAGCCGTTCCCGCCACCAACCCCGCTTCCGCCGTAGTTGGTGACTCCTTCCTCGAAGCCTGGGTTTGTCAGGACATTTACGGCCATTGCAGGCTGGCCCACCCCTGACACCAGCACGGCGCATATCAGCGCCGCAAGGACAATGCACAATCTTACACGCGAGCGCATGTTCGTGGAACTCCTTTCGGACTGCTCGGCGTTGGCCGGCCCACTGAGGGGACAGCCCTCTTCATTGCACCAACCGGATGCGCTTTTGGCATCCCACTGACTGCTGACAGGCTTCTGCCGTGGGAAGGTGGACCCGGCCGTCCTGCAGGAGCCGCAGCCTCCTGCCCGCAGGCTCTCGCCGGATCCGCTGCCAGCGTTTCAGAATGCTTAAGTGAGAGCGTCACGGTCTGCCGCTCCCGTGTGTGCCCGCGACCACGACCTCCACGCCTTTCTCCCTGACTGCTTCCAGGAAGTCGGGGCTCGCGCCGGGGTCGGTGACAAGAACATCGGCCATCGTGACCGGCCCCACCTGCGCGTGCGAGTAGCAGCCAAGCTTGGAGGAGTCGCAGAGCAGGACGAGTTTGTTGCCCCTGCTGATGATGCGCCGCATGCAAAGCGCGGCGTCTGTGTCAACGGTTGTCAGGCCGGCCTCGACGTCCAGCGCCGCCACGCTGAGAAACGTGGTGTCCCAGTAGAGCATGTCGAGCGCCGGGTCGGAGATGCAGTTGATCGTGCTCGTGTCCGGCCTGACCACCCCTCCGAGCACGTGCACTGTGGCTGATGTGTGGGTGACGAGGTGGTAAGCGATCTCGACGGAGGTGGTGACGACGCGGATTCTGAGGTCCGCCGGGACGCGCAGGGCAAGTTCGCGCGTTGTGGTGCCGCCCGTCAGGGCGACAAAGCCTTCGTGCGGCAGCAGCGCCGCCGCCGCCGCGCCGATTGCGGCCTTCTCCGTCATATAGCTGTCGCGGGTATCGGCGTATTCGGGCCGCGTGACAAGGCCGGGCTTGACCATCGCGCCGCCGTGCGACCTGACAAGCTTGCCTTCGTTGTCGAGAACGTTAAGGTCGCGCCTTATGGTGGCGGCCGCAACCCCCAGCAGGTCCGCGAGCTCGGAGACGTTGACCGAGCCTTTGCGAAGCGCGAGTTCGTACACCCTGCGCCGCCTCTCAGCGGCGATCAGTCCATTTCCGCCCGATATCTCGTCAATCATTAGGCATTCCTGAACTTCCTGCACGCCCGGATTCGTCCCGCGGCCGCGCCGCCCGTGCAGGCAAACAGTGCAGCCGCAGGCTAGTTGTAACACGCCGCCCAACCCCTGTCAATCACTTCTGAGTTGTTTTTTTCGTTTTTTTTCGTTTCTGCGTGAAATGCCGTCCGGTTGGGTGCGTGTTCCCGCACAAAGCCGCAGTTGATCGCCGACCTGCGAGGCGTTTCGCGCAAACGCAAACAGAATCAAAACACAGTCGGCCGGTGGTAGCAGAGCAGGGGCTGGAGGCGAAGAGGCCGGGCAGGAGCGCTGGCGGAGAGGGTGGGATTCGAACCCACGCTGGGGTTGCCACCAGGACGGTTTCCAAGTTCGGGTTTCGGCCTGTTTCGGGGTATCGCCGGGAGCCGCAGAATGCCGCCATTTGCGCTCATCTGAGCACGAATTCGGGGGTCTGTCTGTTGCGAGCTGTCAACAACTGATGGCCCGTTTTGCCCGTTGCCGGACGAAAATGTTGTACGGACAGGGCCAGGACCAGGCTTGCGCGTCCTGCAGAAGCACTACCGCGTCCCAGACGCCGGCCGCCCGGGCGATGTCTAGGGCGGGGAGGGTTGCCTGAACGGCCTCCGGGCGCTATCTGCGCAGCTACCATCGTGACGCGCACACGCCGGCCGCAAAGGGGTTGTCCGGGCCGACTGGCGTTACATCCACTCCGTAGGCATCACGGAACGCGCGGCCGGACGTCCGGCGAGGGGACCATTTGATCTCGAACGCCTGAAGGCCGCTGCCGTGCTTCACAACCAGATCCACCTCCGATTGCGCTCGCGAGCGCCAGAAGAAGAGGTCGGCGGGCGAACCCAGAAGCGCGTTGTGCCTGGCGAACTCGGCAATCACCCAGTTCTCCCACAACGCCCCGATGTCGGGCCGGAACTCGTCGGTCGAGAAGGCGTTCAGGAGTGCATTGCGGATGCCTGTGTCCCAGAAGAACACCTTCTGGCTCCTGACGATCTCCTTGCGCGGGTTGGTGCTGAAAGACGGCAGCCTGAAGATGACGAAGGTGCTCTCGAGCAGGTCCAGATACCGGTCCACCGTCGGGCGGGCCATGCCAAGCTGGGCCGCCAGTTCGTTCACCGATACCTCCGACCCGGCCTGGTGCGCCAGAAGCAGCAGCAATCGCCTGATGAGGTCCGGCGTCTTGACCAGGCCGGTCTGCAGAACGTCCTTCCAGAGATAGTCCGAACTCAGCTCCCGCAGAAGCCGCACGGGCTGAGGGCTCGTGACAACCTCCGGGTAGCTGCCGAAGCTCAGCCGCTGCATCAGGAGCGCGCGGAGCTGCGGGGCGAAGTGACGTCGCAGGTGCTCTGCCCCGGCATCCGCGCCTGCCCACTCCTGCGCGCCCAGTGTCTCAGAGAACACCAGGGGAGGCAGCAGCAGCTTGACGTTGCGTCCGGTGAGGCTCTCGGCCGCCTGGTCGAGCAGGTTGAGCGACGACGACCCGAGCAGCAGGAAGCGGGCAGGCACCCGCGCATCGTGCCAGCCCTTGATGATGCGGGATGTCTCGGGCAGCCGCTGCGCCTCGTCAATGACCAGCACCGGCGGGCTGCCAAGGGAACGCAGCCCATCCCGCGGGCTCAGCGCCGCCGCGGCAAGGAACCGGGCCTTGTCCACCTCGACATCGAAGTTGAGGAACAGGGCCTGCCTGCCCGCCAGGACGTGCTCCACCAGCGTCGTCTTGCCCACCTGGCGCGCGCCCAGGACCACCCCCACCCTGTCACCGTTCAGGATATCGTCCAGAGCCTGCTCAGCTATCCGTCTGATATACATAGTGCGCAGTATAACCGGGCATTCTGTACAGTGCCAGTACGCTGTGCGCTGTGCGAGTGTTCATTCGGGGTGAGATCTGAGAGCCGAGAAGCCCGGCGAGCGGGCTGC
>JAGVUD010000293.1 GCA_019136435.1 Armatimonadota bacterium
TCGGGGTGGAATCGAAAACCTTCGAATGGCTCAATCTGCTGTCCTCTCTTCTTCAATCATCCGCCGGGCGATCCAGGTCGCCACGTGGGATGGCTTCGCCCCCCTTCCGAATCCCGCGTCGTAGCCAAGCTCCTTCGCCAGCGCGTTGCTGATATACGGCCCGCCGGCAATGAGCAGGAAGCGGTCTCGAAGCCCTTCGGCCTCGAGAAGCTCCACAAGACGCGCAAGCTGATGAATGTGGGCGTCCTTCTGGGTGACAACCTGGCTGACGAGGATGGCGGACGCGTCCAGCTCGACGGCGCGGCGGATGAGTTCTTCGGGCTCCACCTGAGCGCCCAGGTTGTGCGCATCGAACATATGGTAACGCTCGAGCCCGTAGTCGCCCGCGAAGCCTTTCATGTTCAGGATGGCGTCTATCCCCACCGTGTGCGCGTCGGACCCGATGCACGCGCCCACAACGACGATGGGGCGTTCGAACTCGCCCGCGAGCAGGTCGTCCACCTCGTGCATCCCCAGAGCTTCCAACTCCAGCACCGGGTCCACGGTAACCTCGTCGAGATTCACCGTCTGCGAGGTGCGCCCGTAGGCGACAAAGAAGGTGAACCCTCCGCCTATGTCGCGCGAGACCGCGACGCGGACATCCTTGAAGCCCATCCGCGCGAGAAGCTGCTTGGCGGCTTCTTCGGCCTTCGGCCCGTGCGGGGCGGGCAGCGTGAACGAGAGCTGCACCTGCCCGTCGCCGAGCGTGTCGCCATAAGGGCCGATGATGCTGCTGTTAGTCATAGCGCGCCGTCCTTCCAGCGAACGGGTCGAGATAGGACTCGGAGCGCAGGAAGACCCCGTCCGCGCCCCGGCCGCCGTCCGGCGGGCGCTTCGTCTCGGCGAAGACTCCATCCGACAGCGCCTTCAGCAGCCCCACACCGGCAATATCATCGAGCAGCTTTTCCGCCTTTTGAAGCACGTCTCGCGCCCGTCCGGCAACGAACCCGTCCGGCGCAAAGCTGATGTCGCCGCCGAGGCTTCGCGCCGCGCGGCGGATGTGGCGCGCCGAGTCTATCGCGATGAAGCGGTCGTGGACAAACGGGGTGTGAATGGCTTCGGTCGGCATTCCGCACAGGTGTATGTGCTGGCCGGTGAGCACCGAGGTCAGGTTGAACATGGCGTCCAGAACGTGGCTGTAGAACACGTCGCCGCTCTTGTAGCGCGTGGGCGGCATGAACTTGATGGGCGAGTCCGGGAACACTTCGCGGGTGAGCTGCGCGGTTGCGATCTCGTATAGCAGGCTGTCCTCCACGGCGGGGTCCACTTCGAAAGCGTGCCCCAGACCCATCAGCCCGGGCGGCATCCCGGCTTCCAGCGCGAAGCTCTCGTTGATGAACTGGCTCGCGAGCACGGTGTGCGCCGCTTCGATTGCGTCGGCGGTGGTCAGGTAGTTGTCCTCGCCAGTGTTGATGATAATGCCCGCCGAGGCGCAGATGGCGCGGGAGAGGAACTGATCCACAAGCGTGCGCATGCGGTGGATGTCGCGGAAGATAATGCCATAGAGGCAGTCGTTCAGCAGCATGTCCAGCCCGTGGCGCGCGGCGAGTACGCTGATCTCGGGCATGCAGAGCCCCGAGGCGTAGTTGACAAGGCGGACGTAGCGCCCGAGTTTCTGGCTGGCGTCGTTCAGCGCCGCCCGCATAATCCGGAAGTTCTCGCCGGTGGCGTACGTGCCGCCGAAGCCTTCGGTCGTCGCGCCTTCGGGAACGTAGTCCAGCAGGCTCTGCGCGGTGGAGCGGATGACGGCGATGCAGTCCGCGCCCGCTTCGGCGGCCGAGAGCGCCTGTTTCACGTCTTCGTGGATGTTGCCGGTGGCGACGATCACATAGAGCCAGGGCAATGGCGCTTCCCTGCCCTGCTCCAGATCCTTGCGCGAGGCCGCCGCCGCGCGGATCCGTTCGAAACCGGCTTCCGTGAGACGCCGGGCCTGATCGAGGACAGTGTGAGTGACGCAGGCTTCAGACGCGGGCCATGCGAGGTCTCCCGCCACCAGACGAGCGCAGACCTCCCCTGCTTCCAGCCCGGTGGCCGCCATGAGCGCGGCGACGGGAGCAGCGACTCCGCCCTGAATGCGCCCTTCGCGCTTGAGCGAGTCCACGACGGCGTTGACCAGCGGCACGTCGGAGCCCGCGACGGGCCCTTCCACGCCCCAGAAGCGCAGGATAGCCCGCTCGCACGAGTCCGTGCTTCGCGCCCGGATGTCCGGCATGAGGACGTCCACAACACGCCGGGCCAGCGTCCGGCAGCGCCCGATCGTTTCCTGGTTCAGTCCTAGCTTGCCAGCCTGGCGCATTTCTCACATCCATCTATCAGGCCGCACTCGCTGGCGAGGCCGGCAACAACGTCATACACGGCGGCCGCGGGCACGGCGCGGGCGACGCAGTCCAGCAGAAGCCGGGCATCCAGAGGCGCTCCCGCCGGACGCACCGGGTTGGTGGCAATGGCGGCCAGCCGGACAGGCGCCAGCACCCACACCCGCGCACCGGCCATCCGCAGGCGGTCGAGGGTCATGGGCGAAAGAAACACGCGCGTTGCGTCTCCGGCGACGATATCCGGGACACCGCTGCGCTTGAGAAGCGCCCCCGCAATCGAATCGGTAATGCCGCCGCCAGCCCAGAGCCAGCGGCACCCCTCGGGCAGCGCGTCTGCAAAACCGCGGCAGGTGAGGGCACTGCCGTCCAGCGGGGTCACATTGCCATCCGCGTCAATCGCCGCCGCCAGCCGCCCGCGTGAAGCTGCCACTCGCCGGACAACCTCCGCCCCCTCGCCTACGAGCACAGGGAGCCGGAACAGCTTAACCTGATGCGCCGCCTTCTCCGCGATGGTCTCGGGGCTGCTCCCGAGCACGGCCCCGCAGGAAAGCACGGCTGCCCCGCACACAGACGGCGCTCCGCAGCTCAGCCTGTCGAGCGCGCCGTCCAGAACGACGCGCTCCGCGCCGGATTCTCGGAGCAGCGAGATGACCTCCCGGGCCTGATCCATTGTCGAAGGGCCGCTGAGCTCGATAAGCCCGGCGCCCTCCGTCTCGACGAGAAGCAGCTCTCCGAGAGCGCTCGGGATGCCCATCCGCCGCACGATGCGCGAGGGAGCCGCCGAATCCGCGAGGCTGGCTTCCGCTGTGACCGCCAGAGTTCCGGGCTCCACGCGGATGCGCGGCTTCGGCAGACGCGTGACGAGGTCAACCGGCTCACCGTCGCGGCCGATGGAGGTGAGACCGAGCCGCACTCCCCGCCTGCCCCACTCTCCGATGAGATGGTTGACGACCGTCGTCTTGCCGCAGTTCTTGGCAAGGCCAACCACGGCAAAGGAGCGCTCGCCCGTGGACTCGAGACGGTCAACCAGCGACATCAGCCGTACAGCCCCTCGAAGACTTCGCGAAGCTGCGCGCTCTCGCGCATGATATTGAGAGAGAACTCGGCGTGTCCTTTGGTGTAGCCGTTGCCGATGATCATCGTTGCGTCGTGGCAGATTCCCTCCGCCCCGAGCGCCGCCCGCGTGAAGCTGGTCGCCATCCCGAAGAAGTAGATCACCCCGTCGTCTTTCGTCGCCATAATCGAGGCCATCTCGGTGCCTGGGTTGTTGGCGCAGTTGATCGTGACGTCCGCCATGCGGCCGCCGGTGAGTTCCTCGACCACTTTCATGGTCTCGATGGGATTGGTGGCATTCGCCTGCCCGAACCGGTGGCAGAGGCCAAGGTTTTCGAGGCGCTTGACGTTCTTCTCGCTCGAGGTCAGTCCGACCACGAGTCCGTCCGGCCCGGCGTCTTTTCGCGCCTGGTACGAACAGAGCATGCCCGACTTCCCGGCGGCGCCGATGATGCAGACTGTGTCTTGCGGCTTCACAAGCTTGTGCGCCTGCGGGGCGGCCCCGGCAACGTCGAGCACGGCGAGCGCGACGCCCCGCGAGATATCCGGCGGAATCTTCGCGTAGCCCGTGCGCTCGAACAGCACAGCCGTGCCCCGGATGTCCACCTGATCCACCGCCGGGCGCACGCCGAGGATATCCTCGATGTAGAGCGGGGTCAGGGAGAGGGAAACAAGCGTGACGATCTCGTCGCCGGGCTTGAGGTCGCAGTTCCCGGCGATGGCGGAGCCGATGGACTTCACCCGGCCTGTCAGCACACCGCCCGACCCCGTGACCGGGTTTTGCTGCTTGCCGAAGCGCCGGACGGTATCCAGAACGATTTCGCCGATGCGTCGCTCGTCTCCGCCCGCCTCCTGCTCGATCTGGGTGAAGCTGGCGGAATCCACGTTGAGCGTCTGCACGTCTATGACGATCTCGTTGTCATAGACCTTGCTCATATCGTTGTCGAGGCACTCGGCGGTCTGCGGCAGAGCGCCGGCGGGCTTCTTTACGCGATGCGAACCGTAGGGGCAGCCTTTGAGCATAGCGGTGTCTCCTTGAAGAGTGCCGGTCATACGATCACCGACTCCACGATCTGCCGGAACTCCTCTTCCGTCAGAAATGCCTTGCGCAGACCGGCCTCGTGCTTCAGCTTCGCGAGGATCTCGGCCTGCTGGTCTTCCGAAGCCGTGTAGCCCAGGTCTGACAGGAACCCGGCCAGCGCCGCTCCGCCCGCGCCCTTGCCGTAGACGAAGCGGAAGTCGTCGCGGCCAACCGTTTCGGGCAGATACGGCAGCATAACAGTGCACGGGAACCCGGCCTTCTCGGCCGCCTGGAAGATGTGGATGATCATCCCGCTGTCCACGTTGAACAGATTCGAGCCGACTACCGGCTTGTTCGGGGCGACGGGGAAGCGTCCGAACTGCGTCGTGAGCTTCGAGATGCGCGACAGGCGTGAAAGCTCGATGCCGAAGTCCACCCCGAGCGCCACCTGCGCCGCCATCGCGAACTCCTCGAGCGCGATATTACCCGCGCGCTCGCCGAGGCCGTTGATGGCCGTGTGCACGCTGTTCGCGCCGCCGGTAATGGCGGAGATCGCGTTTCCGACCGCGAGCCCGTAATCGTTGTGGCAGT
>JAGVUD010000092.1 GCA_019136435.1 Armatimonadota bacterium
GTGGTCTTCCGGGTCGCCGTAGGTGTGGCTGCCGGAATCCATGCACGAGACCGCTGCCAGGTCCTTTCCGATCCACTTGAGAATGGGCCCGAGCGAGTGTGTGCAGTATCGGATGGGCTCGTAGTGCTTGCGCCACGGCGTCGCGATGACCAGATCCCCGAGGTCCGCGACGTAGTCAACCTCGCAGTAGACCGGGTCGCCGAGCAGCCCCTTCGCGCGCATGTCCGCGCAGGTGTCCACGAATGCCCAGAAGTTGGTCGTGGCGCCGAAGCTATATACGGCGCTGCTGCCCTGCGCGGCGTCCCACAGCCTCTTCGCCTCGCCGATTTCGTGAAGCGCTGGCACGTCGGACATCACGTGGATTCCCGCATCGAGCGCGGCGGCGGCGAAGTCCGCGTGCGTGGATGGCGGCGTCTCCAGGAGCACCGCGTCCACCAGACCGGGTTCAAGCATGTCAAGGTAATCCGCGAATACCTTAACTCCGGGATACATGGCGGCCGCTGCGGAGCGGTTCTTCTCGTCAACGTCTGTCACCGCGCAGATCTGCAACTCCGGCACTGCCGGGCAAGCTGCCAGAAGCGCCCTGCTTCGTATCCCGTATCCAGCGACACCAACTCTGATATCTGCCATTAGTGCTGCCCCCTAATCCCGCAGCCCCAGCAGTCTCGCCGGGGTGTGATATTCAATTGCCTCCCGCACATCGGCGGGCAGGTCCAGTTCTCTGAACGATCGCCACCGGAACCACAGGACGGCGTCGTCGTTGTCCGAAGTGGAGAAGTCGGCCCCGATGCACAACTGCCTCGCGGGCACGTTTTCGATGATGATGCGCATAGCCCGCTCGCGAGGCCCGCACAGGCACAGGTAATACTCCGGATACCTCTGTGCCGCAAGCACAGCCTCGTGCCACAGATCGCTGAGCCCGGCGTGTCCCGCCACCACCTTCAGGGCCGGGAAATCACGGCAGAGTCGCGCAATCTGCAGTGGGTGCGTGTATACCGGCGTCCCGTCGTGGAACAGGATCGCGATGCCGAGTTCCTGGCAGAGTTCCGCGACCGGGTTCATCTCCGGCGTACAGACAGAGAACCCCTGAAGCCACGGATGCAGCTTCAGAACGCGAGTCCCGTGTTCTTCGCGGCATCTGCGAATCTCATCCAGCGCCTTCTGTCCGTCGAACGGGTTAACTGTGCACGCGGCGAACAGCCGGTCCGGCGCTTCGCTGCAGTATCGGACAATGGCGTCGTTTTCCGGACGGCAGTCGGGGCAGTGCGAGAACAGGTTGAACATCGGCGAGATCAGCAGACCGTCAACCCCTGCCTCGTCCAGCATCCTGAGTGTCCGGGCGGGAGTGTCCTCGGGGCTCATCTGTCCCGCCCAGCCGCTGTAGTGGCTGTGAAAGTCTATTACCTTGCCCATCAGTCTGCCTCCAGCAACCGCTCGAGCGTGCCCGCAAAGATCATTGCCTTCGTGGCGTCGTCCGTAATGTAGCGTGTGATCTTCTCGATCTCCACCGGCATGTCGTTGTGAGGCGAGTCGGACCCGTACATCACGCGGTGCGCGCCGGCCTGGCCTGTCCAGAGACGAATCACGGACGCCAGGTGAGCCGATGTCTCGAGCCAGATGTTCGGCGCCGCCTGGCAGGCGGATTCGACGTCGTTCCAGTAGTCCGCGTATGCCAAGTGCCCCATAATGAACTTGCCTTCCGGATAGCGCATGGCCACCTCGGCCAACTGAAACGGGGTGCTGCAGACCGGAGTGCCCGTGTGGAAGTAGATCGGCCGGCCTCGCTCCACCGCCGCCTCGATCAGGGGGCGCGCGACGTCGTCGGTGATTGTGAACCCCTGCAGCACGGGATGCAGCTTCAGCCCCTTCGCGCCCGCGTCGAACACGCGTCTGATCTCGTCAATCGCCTTCGGGCCATACCACGGGCTCGCGGTGCAGAAAGCGATGAACCTGTCCGGATGGCTCCGGGCCGCCGCCAGCATCTCGTCGTTGCCTTCGCTGTTTGTCACCGCAGTGTGGCGGTCCGCGGGGACGATGACAGCCTTCTCAACGCCGTTGGCGTCCATCTGCCGCAGGAGCTCGTCGGCGCTCTGTGAGCAGCCGTAGCCCTGCCCAAGATTGCAGTGCGCATCAAGTATCCTCATGCGTCAGTTCCCTTCCAGCGTGCGAATCAGCGCATGCAGCTTGTCCGCTTCCTCGCGCGCGGTCGCATCGGGCTCGGTGACGTAGCCCAGAATCAGCCTCGGGACGGCCTGCTCGGCCACGGGACAGGTTCCCTCATCGTAGCGGCCTGAGTGTCCTTTGTTTTCCGGGCAGAAAAACGCGTGCGCGCGGTTCTCGCGGATCACCGGGTGCCGGTACGACGCCATATTCGTGTATCCCACCGAGACAGACGAGAAGCCGGCATCGGCCACAGCCTTCTTGAAGTCCTCGAGGCTCAGCCCTCTGCTGTCGCCGCGGAACGTCGCCGCCCAGTGATAGAAGGAGTGGTGCGCGCCCTCCGGGCCGCGCTGAAGCTCGATCCACTCGCATCCGGCAACCGCCTGGTCGTAGTAGCCTGCGTTCGTGCGGAGCTTCTCAATGAACTGCGGCATGACGTCCAACTGGGCAAGCGCCACTGCGGCTGTCATCTCGTTCATGCGGTAGTTGTAGTCCAGGTCGTACGCCACGGAGTGGAAGGTGGGGGCGCCAGCCTGCGCGGCGACCCGTTCATAAAGCTCCTGCGTCTCCGCCGTCGCCATCCCGCCGTCACCCGTCGAGAGCTGCTTGCTTGCCTGGAAGCTGAAGCATCCGATATCGCCCCACGCTCCGGTGAACCTGCCTTTGTACTCGGCGAGCAGCGCCTCGGCGCAGTCCTCGATTACGAGAAGTTTGTGCCGCCGCCCGATCTCGACGATCCTGTCCATCTCGGCCGGTAGACCCCACGCGTGGGTCACGATGATAGCCTTTGTCCGCTCGGTTATGGCCGCCTCGATCTTGTCCGGGTCCATGTTGTGAGTGACCGGGTCAATATCCACGAACACCGGAATCGCGTTGTTGTACAGCACCGACATCGAGCCGAACACGAACTCCGCGTCGCATATCACCTCGCTGCCCGGACCGGCGCCCGCGCACAAGACCGCCGCATGCAGCGCGCACATGCAGTTCGCGATGGCGACCGAGTGCTGCACTCCCATCATCCGGGTAAACGACTCTTCGAGCCGCGGCACGAACTCGCCGCCATTCAGGCTCGAAAGCCGGCCGGAGGACATCACCTCGGCGAGGTACTCCATCTCCTTGCCGCTATAGATGCGGCCCGACAACTTCTTTTCCTGTTCGATCAACAGATCGTCTGGCATCAGCCTCTCCCGTAGTTCTAGATGGTGACCGTCTGGGCCCGGCCGGTTCTGCTGCTCTCGTAGGCCGCCTGAGCGACGGCGAGCACATGCAGTCCGTCCTCGCCCGAGTTGAGCTGCGGAGCCTCTCCCGACTCGATGCAGCGCGAAAACGCGTCAATCTCGGCGGCGTACATATTCACCGGGGTGGCGGATACCTCCCTCACGGCGACATTGAGGCTTTCCTTGCTCTGCTGCGGGTCGTATCCCGCGGAATCGTCGCTCAGATAGGCGGCCATCTTGCCGCCCGGCATCTGACCGATAGTGCCTTCCGCCTGAATGCTGCCCTTGTTGCCGTAGATCTCCAGCCTGTCCTGACCGGCCGAATCGGGGACGTTGAAGAATGCGTCGGCTACTCCGTGAGCGCCGTTGTCGAAGCGCAGAAGCGTCGTCGAGCTGTCGTCCACAGGGTAGTTGAAGGTGAGCGTGTCGGTGAAGGCCGAAACCTCGACGATGCGCGAGCCGGTGATGTACTCGAGGAGATCGTACAGGTGCGTGGCCATGTCGATGAGCGCGCCGCCGCCGCCCTGCTCCGGGTTCTGCCGCCAGGCGCCGGGAATGTCCGGATACCAGCAGGAGAGCTGCGCCCGCGCAAACACGACCCGGCCGATTTCGCCCGCCAGCACCATCTCGCGGGCCTTCTGGTGGAGGGCCTGGTATTTCATCATATAGCCCTCCGCGAGATACACCCCGGCGTCGCGGCAGGCCTTCAGCATTTCGCGCCCGTCCTCGATGGACAGTGCGATCGGCTTCTCGACCAGCACGTGCTTTCCGGCTTTTGCCGCGGCGATCGTCTGATCGCGGTGAAGGAACACCGGAGTCGCGATATAGACCGCCTGCACCTCCGGGTCCGCCAGCAGCGCATCAATGGAAGCGTGCCCGCGCGCATTCGCCTCGCGCGCGACTTCATTCGTCACATCGGCGTTCACGTCCATCACGGCCGCAATCCGGCTTTTCTGGAAATGGGGCGCCGCAGGAATCATCCGCCTGCGCGCTATCCCGCCGCAGCCAATCACACCCCAGTTAACCATTTCACATCCTCCGTCCCGGTCTCTTGACGCCCGCGCGCTGCGGGCGATTGAAGGCATTCTACAGCACGCCCCGGGGGCCGCGCGAGAACAACCCGGCAAAAGGAAATGAAATCGTTGGTTTTAGACAATTGAGCGCATGGAGCACGGCAGAAACAGCGTGTGCCTCACTCGCCTATGTTGTCCTTGACAATGTGTCCGGAGCTCGCGTCAGACACTATGGACTTGCCGCTGTTGTGACGCATGATGTTGCCGGTCACCACCCAGTACGCGCATCCGCTTCCCAGCACCAGGTTCGAGCTGTGCGTGTAGATGTTGCTGCTCCAGCTCAGAATCTGGTTGCCCGAAAACGTCGTGTGCGACGCATTCCACGCCGCCACCGCGGGAAACGCGCCGGACTTCGACTGCGAGTTCGTGTGGATCGTGTTGCCGCTGATAATGTTGAAGCTGCACGTGTCGCCGCCCGATTCGCTCCCTATGACGACGCCTGTCTCCCTGCTCTCCTCGAAGCGATTGTTCTCGATCCGGTTATAGTGGGCGCCCGGGCCAAGGCGCAGCGCGTTCACGTTGCCCCAGTGGTAGTTCAGGCTGTACGTGCCGGCGGAT
>JAGVUD010000091.1 GCA_019136435.1 Armatimonadota bacterium
CCTGCGCCTCAGGACCCCAGCAGACCTTGAACTTTAGGTTCACGAGTGAGGGAGAACGGGGCAGGATGTCGCGCAATCTGAGATAGGCGGCTTCGCCGGGCCGCGGACGTGTTCGCAGACGGCGGCGACCGGCCGTCAGGGATCAGAGATCCCGCGGACGCCCGTCCGGCAGCGGAGATGCCGGACATCGGCCGGGGGGCGAACGGGACGGATGTCCCCGGACGGCAACCCGGAGAGCATCTCCGGGTCGATCAGCAACACTGGTTCGACGGCAAGCTACAGCAGCTTCTTGAAGTGCTCAATGGTCATCCCGGCGTCGGCAATGATTCCCCCCATCGTGACGGCATCAATGGGGTTGCCCCGCGGGACACTTAGCATCAGGCCTTCTTTCGCCAGGATGATGTGCTTTCCCTGACGCACCACCCGGAACCCTGCCTTGCGGAAGGCGCGAAGCGCGCTCTGGTGGTTGACCCCTGGAAGGCGAGGCAATGCTCAGCCGACCGTCACGTACCGCATCCGCTCGCCTTCCCGCAGCTCGGCGCGAGCGGCAAGATACTCGGCGATGGCGTCGCGGATGTTCTCAAGCGCCTCCGCTTCGGTACGTCCCTGGGACCAGCAGCCGGGCAACGCGGGGCAACATACCGCAAAGCCCTCTTCCGTCTCGATTAGCTTGACAGGATATTCCATTGCTCTAAGGGGTATTGTACCTGATGTTGCAGGTTCATGGGGCGTGAAATGGTTCACGCCCCAGGGCATTTTCTGCGGACATTCTTCCCGCTTCTACCCATCAACAATCGGCTCTCGCGGCCCTTCGGCGGCACGATGCGCAAGGGACAAATGTCCCCGGAGAACCCCGCAGCCGTGAGCCATCTCACGGCCGATCAAGAGTGGCGGAAGACGGCGGGGTAGCCGCGCCCCGGGACAGCATGTCCCCGGACGGCAACCCGGAGAACATCTCCGGGTCGATCAGATCCGGGGTGATCGGCTACGCTTTGCCGTCGTGCTCCCCGACCAGCGCGCGGGCCTTGTTCATGATATCCGCCAGGTCGAAGTTGAGAATCCACTTGTTGCTCGGCGACTCGAACAGGCGCGGCAGGCTGTCCTTCACGAAGATGTAGTTCAGCACTTCTTCGTCCACCTTGCCCGCGTGCAGCGCGTTCAGCACCAGCGTGATGGCCTCCGACTGCCCGTGCGCGACGTTGATCTGCGCCTGCATCTGCCCTTCGGCTTCCAGAATCGCCGACTGCTTGCTGCCCTCCGCAACCGCGATGGCGGCCGCCTTCTGGCCGTCCGCCTCCAGCACCACCGCGCGGCGCATCTGCTCGGCGGTCTTCTCGCGGTGCATCGCTTCCTGAATATCCTTGGGCGGGTCAATGCGCTTGACTTCCACCTTGGTTATGCGAGTGCCCCAGCGGTCGGTGTAGCTGTCCATGTCGTCCCGCAGACGGGTGTTGATCAGCTCGCGGGACGAAAGAGCCTCGTCCACGGTGAACGTGCCGACGACGTTTCGAAGACCGGGCTCGGCAAGGTTCACAACCGCTCCGTCGAGGCCGCGCACCTCGTAGTACGCCTTGCGCGGGTCAACGATTTGATAGAAGACGATGGAGTCCACCTCCAGCACGACGTTGTCTTTGGTGATGACGCGAGCTTCAGGGATCTCGACATAGAACTCGCGCAGGTCCATCGTCAGGACGAGGTCGGCAAACGGGATGATGCGCGGGAAGTAGTAGAACCCCGGCTCGAGCACCTCCACGAAGCGTCCGAGCCTCTCGTGCAATCCGCGCTGATAGGGCCGGATCCAGATGAGCGAGCGCTTGATGAGAGTGATCACCACGATGGCGAACGCGATAGAACCGAGTATGACGACCAGACCATCGAGATCTGTCATTGTTCTGCCTTTCTGACGATGACGCGGACTCCTTCGGTATCCACAACCACGACCCGGGTTCCCGGCGGCAGCTCGTCCTCGGCCTGCGCCGACCAGACGTCGCCGCCAATGCGCACCTTGCCGCTCATGGCGCCCGGCTTCACGGTCGTGACGACGGTGCCTTCCGAGTTCACCAGATTGGCGCAAGACATGACTTCCTTGCGCGGAGCCCTTCGGACTCTGCGGTACAGCTCCATGAGGAACACCCAGCTTACGGCGGCGACAAGCGCGAAGGTAACCCAGAACACGAGCCAGTAGTGGTTGGGGAAGAAGAGAGCGGCGACAGCGCCAGCCATGACGCCGGCGCCGATGACGCCGAGAAGCCCTCCCGGCACGAAAACCTCAGCGCCGATGAGGAGCAATCCTAATACGAACAGAAGAATGCTGGTTGTCGAGGCCACTGTCGCTGCCTTTCAGCAAGTGCGAAACGCGCGCGATGTGCAAAGCTGCCCACTTGCCGGTGGAACCATTCGGCGGCGGCCGCCGCCTTTCCTGCGTGGGCAGGACAGAAACAAATCGCGCGCAGGCCGGACGACTCACGCACGCTCAGCAAACGGGACTAATGTCCCCGGACGCCAACCCGGAGAACATCTCCGGGTCGATCTGAAATCTCCGGGTCGATCTGATGTGACAATTTCGTGCGATTTCGTTGACAAAACTGGGGGGCCTGGGTTACGATTTTCGCGCGTTCTTGACGTCTCGCAGGTTGGAGGATGCTCTCCGCGAAGGCTGGCGCGATGTGAGAGCAGAACCGGCTGGCGCGCAGTTGCGGCAGACACGTGACGAGCGTGACGGCCAGTTCTTAGCAACGGCAGGTGACCGGGGCAGTTCCACCAGACCCGGACGGCAAGCGCCTATCATTGCATTTCACGACACACACTCGCCGGTGGGCCCTTTTGCACATCTTGCGGTCCATCGCGTGAAACGGAGAGGGGAACTAAATGAGATCGCGGTTGTTTGCGTGCATCTGTGCGCTTGCAGTAATGCTCGCTGTTATGGGAACAGCGGCCGGGGCGACGCTGTTCGGCCCGACACCGTATCTGAGCTTCAACGATAGCCCGTTCAAAAGCCTGAGCTTCAGCGCCTTCTGGTTGGAGGACTTCGAGGGTTGGACGTATCACACGCCGGGAGCAACCTATTCTGGAAACGGGATAAACGTGGGATACTTCGGCGACATGCAGGACTCGGTCGATGGCGACGACGGAGTGATTGACGGCTTCGGCGCGTATATGGCGTCCATGTGGGCATGGGGCGACCCGGGAGTCACCATCACGTTCGACGCAGATGCCCTTGGGGGTCTGCCCACGCACGCGGGCGTCGTGTGGACTGACGGCGACAACCCGGTCATGTTCGAGGCCTTCGATGGCAGCGGCAACTCTCTCGGCGCCATCGGGCCAGTCTACATCGCGGATGACGGATACGGCGGCACGACGGCGGAGGACCGGTTCTTCGGGGTTGAATCCCTCGCGGGCGTAGGCAGCATACGCATCACGAATGGCGGTGGCGAAGGGATGGAGATAGATCACGTTCAATACGGGCGGGCAGGCGCCCGGCCGCACGTCTTGATGAGGAACAAGACGACGCGCGACCCGGCAGTGGCTTACGCAAGCCCATTGTATGAGTTCTCGTTGTGGGGGAGGGTTCAGGCTGATCAGTTCGGGCTGAACGGCTTCACCATAGACGACGGGTCAGGAGCGCCAGTGCGTGTGTCCATTCCTTCACACTCGGCCCTCGTTGGGAACCTTGTCAAAGTGACGGGAAGACTCGACACAATGGTGCGCGATTCGCCCGTCCTCGACTGCGCCGTTGGAGCTATCAGCATACTGGACTGACAAGCGGCCATCCCGGACGCGTAGCGCGGGCGTGAGCCGCCTCACGCCCGCGCTGTCCTCCGGGCTCCCACCTCGCGGCCGATCTCGAGCAGGCGGCGGGCGATGCGCCAGATCAGAACCGCGTTGATGGCCAGGAGCGCGAGTTGGATCAGGTTCGCGGCCCAAACGGGGGCCGGCAGATTCGTGACGAAGCCGGTGTAATCGCCGTCGGAGGCAAGACCGAGCATCGGAATCAGCACCCCGGCCTGCCCCACCATCAGCACGCCCGACGCCCACAGCAGCGCGGCCTCGAACACGAGGCCGAGAGAGCGCCCGCGCTTGAGTTCGCCGTGCAGCGCGAACAGCAGCCACCCCACCACCGACGGCAGCAGCGGCCCCCCGAGCGAGATGAGGCAGTACTGCCAGGGCTGTAGTTCGACGCCCGGCAGATAGCTCACATGAGGGTGCCCGAAGGCCCCGATGAAGTCGCTGCCATGCAGGCTGAATGCCCCGAAGGCGATCATCGGCAGAGCGTGCCCTGTCTCGTGGATGATGGGGTAGAGCAGGGACAGGCCGAGGCCGAAAAGCAGCAGTCGAACCACATAGCGCAGGATGACCGCCTGCGGCGCGGCGGCGTCACCCCGGCGTTTGACGACGAAGAGCCGCAGGCCGAACGCAAGCGCTCCGGCCGCGAGCAGGATGTACAGCTTCTGATGGTACTGCCAGGGACGAGCGCCGAAAACGCGCGCCCGGAACTCCCCCCGCGCATTCTTTGACTCGACCTTCAGGGTGTATGCGCCGGCTCTGAACTCTCTCCCGAAGCCGAATGTGGCCTGCACGGAGTCGCGGCCGATGAGACCCCACGTCGCGCTGCTTTTGTCGCCGTCCCGCAGCGTGAACGCCACCTGTCCGCCCGACAGACGTGTCGAGAACCGAACCGTCAGGTCGGGCCTGCTCCGGTCAAGGCGAAACTCGTAGGTTCGGCTTTGCGCGGCGGAGGACGAAGCGGGGGCGTCATCGAAGGGCGCCCGTCCGCTGACATCGAACAGCGGAGGGCGATACGGCAGCGGGGCGGCAAGGAAGACGCCCAGCAGTAGAATGAAGACCAGACGCGGCAGGATTGCACGGGCTGTTCGGCGCACAGGCATAGCTAACCCCAAATAGCATTGAGCGCCAGCGCCGGGTTGTCCTTCAATGGGAACGCACGAGAGCAGTGAGGGACAAATGTCCACAGACGGCAACCCCGAGAGAATCTCCGGGTCGATC
>JAGVUD010000451.1 GCA_019136435.1 Armatimonadota bacterium
CAACTCCTGAATGTTATTTGCGCAAGACGCGTCCGGAGCGTTGTTCTCTGCGGGGCGGCGCGCATCCTGCCCGGCGGCTTTGCGCACTTTGGCGGCAAAGGTTTACAATGCGCGTATGCTGCAAAAGAGAATCATACCCTGCCTCGATGTTAACAAGGGCCGGGTGGTAAAAGGGACGAACTTTATAGACCTGCGGGACGCGGGCGACCCGGTGGAACTGGCGGCGTATTACGACGCCGAAGGCGCGGATGAACTGACGTTTCTGGACATCACCGCCAGCAGCGAGGGACGCGATACCATCGTGGATGTCGCGGCGCGCACGGCCGAAAAGGTGTTCATTCCGTTCACCGTGGGCGGCGGCATCCGCACGACGGACGACTTTCGCAAGATTCTGAAGACCGGCGCCGACAAGATCGGCGTCAACACCGCCGCCGTGAACAACCCCGACCTGATCCGTCAGGGCGCGGAGATGTTCGGCGCGCAGTGCGTTGTGCTCGCCGTTGACGCGAGGCGCAAGGAAGACGGTTCGTGGGAGGTGTACACGCACGGCGGACGAACCCCCACGGGGCTGGATGCCATCGAATGGGCGAAGCGCGGCGAGGAACTCGGAGCGGGTGAGATTCTGCTGACGAGCATGGACTGCGACGGCACGTTGAACGGGTACGACATCGAGCTGACGCGCACGGTCGCCGAGAGTGTTTCGATCCCGGTAATCGCCTCGGGCGGAGCGGGGACGCTCGATCACATCTATGACGCGCTGACCGATGGCAAGGCCGAGGCGGCGCTTGTGGCGTCCATTGTGCACTTCCGGACGTTTACGATCCGGCAGATCAAGGAGTATCTGAGCGAGCGCGGCGTTCCCGTGCGGATGGTCTGGTAGGTCTCTGCATGTCATTCCGAGTCCGCGACGAAGAGTGCCTTCATCGGGGCTTGGCCGTGTGCTGGTGGGCGGCCGATCGGGCGTGAGATGCCTCACGCCCGGAGCGTTCTCCGGGGACGTGTGTCCCCTGAGCGACCTTGAGGGACGAATGTCCCCGGAGAAGGTCGGGGGAGTGAGCGATGTCACCCCCCATCAAATTGTCATTCCGAGGAGTCCGCGACGAGGAATCTCCTTTGTCGCGGAGTCTGCGTCGAGAGGGATACCCCCTGTTCACCTTGAATGACATGGTTTTGGAAAAGGGATTGTGGTGAGTTCTGGCATGGGTAACATTTTCGATTCACTTAAGACGGACGAACACGGGCTGATCTGCGCCGTGGTGCAGGATGCCGAGAGCGGCGAGGTGCTTATGGTCGCCTGGATGGACCGCGAGGCCCTGAAGCGGACGCTGGAAGGGGGCAAGACCTGCTTCTTCAGCCGCAGCCGCCAGAAATACTGGGTCAAAGGCGAGACAAGCGGCCATTTTCAGGTCGTGAAGGAAGTCCGCGCAGACTGCGACCTCGACGCGGTTCTCGTAACGGTCGAGCAGACCGGCGGTGCCTGCCACGAGGGTTTCCGTAGCTGCTTCTATCGCGCCGCCGGCCCGGACGGGTCGCTCGAGGTCGTTGAAGAGCGGCTGAAGTCTCCGGAGGAGATCTACAAGGCATGAAGCTGTTTCGCGCGGACGCTCCCGTGACCGCATACGTTAACGGGCGGGTTCACACGTTTGACCAGGACACCCCTCTCGCCGCGGCTTTTGCCGAGAAGCTGGGGCGGTTTCTGGCGGTTGGCTCGAACGGTTACGTGCGGCAGCGCGCGGGGGCGGGGGCAAAGGTGGTGGACCTCGGCGGCGCCACCGTCGTCCCGGGTTTCGCCGACGCCCACGTCCACCTCGTTGACTACGGCCTGATGCTCCGCAGCACAGCAGATCTCGTCGGCTGCTCTTCGGTGGCCGAGATGCGGCAGAGGCTGCGCGATCACATGGCGAAGAACGGAAACAGCAGCGGGTGGGTGCTGGGGCACGGATTCGATCAGGAACTGTTCGACCCGCCAGTTTTCCCGACCCGCGAAGACCTGGACGCCGTCGCGAACGACCGGCCCGTCATCGTGTCGCGCATCTGCGGGCACGCGGCGGTGGGCAACACCTTCGCCATGCAGCGCTGCAAGGCAGACCTGCCCGAAGGGGCGCGCGAAACGGGACTGGTTACCGAGGACGACACCGGCGCACTGTTCGCGGGCGCGCCCGAGCCGTCGGACGCGGAGATTGACGCGGCGATTCTCGAAGCCGGGGGCATGGCGGCCTCGCTCGGCATCACTTCGGTGCACTGCCTGCTGAGCGACCTTCGCCAGCTCGACCGCCTCTACGCCCTGCACGACGACAAGCGCCTGCCGATCCGCTTTTACGCACAGATTCCGTATTCCCGCTTCCCCGAAGCCGTGGAGCGCGGGCTCCGCACGGGCTGGGGGGACGAGTGGCTGAGAATCGGGGCGCTGAAGATATTCGTGGACGGCAGCATGGGCGCGCGCACCGCGGCCATGATCGAAGACTTCTCGGACGACCCGGGAAACCGGGGCATGCTGCTGATTGACCAGGCCGCCCTGACCGATCAGATCAAGAAGGCGCAGGCCGCGGGCTTCCAGACGGCGACGCACGCCATCGGCGACAGGGCGGTGGAGGTCACCGTCAACGCGATTGATTCCGCGCTCGCCCATCAGTCGAACACCCTGCGGCACCGGGTCGAGCATGCCTCGCAGATGACGCGCCGGGCGCTCGTGAAGATGGCGAACCGGACGATTCCCGTGTCCGTGCAGCCGCAGTTCGTGCAGACCGATTTCTGGACCATCCAGCGCGTGGGCCCCGAGCGGTATCGCTGGTCGTATCCGTTCAAGACGATGATCGCGGCGGGGGTGCCCTGCGCCATGTCAAGCGACTGCTACGTTGAGCGCCTGGATCCATACGAGCTGATCTACCGCGCCTGGGAGCGCGATGAGCACTCGAAGCAGGAGTCGCTGAGCCCCGAAGAGACGATCCGGGCGTACTCGGGCGGAGGCGCGTTCGCGTCGCATCAGGAGCACGACCTCGGATCAATCTCCGAGGGGAAGCTTGCCGACGTGGTTGTGCTGCCCCGGCCGATATTCGACATCCCGCCCGCCGAGATCCTCGATCTCAGGCCGGAGTTCGTGCTGACCGGCGGTCAGCGCCGCTAAGAGCGCGGGGCCAACGCATCCGGTCGCGTCACTTCCGAAGCAAACTTACCCTCTCAAGCGAGCGTCACTTTCCCAATAATATAGGCGTTCGCCGGCAGAATCGTGCTTCTGCCGTCAATGCCGGCGGCAGGGCAGGGTTGGCTAGGTGAGCATGCGCAGGAACGTGGGAAAAGTGAAGGTTGTGGACATCCTTGACCCGGATATCTGTCGGCATTGCAGGCACGCGTACGTCGCGAGCGTGCTGACCGGGGACGGCGAGCGCAAGAACATCCTCTACTGCACACGGCGCGATTGTGACAACTGGCGGGTGGAGAGCGAAGCAAGCGCCGGGCTCGAGGCAGCGCTGTTCAGGAACGGCAAGCCGGCGGATTCCGAGTAAGCGCCGCAGGCGCCTCCCCCGCGCGCAGCACAGAATTGAAAAAAGGGCAGCCCGGAATCGGGCTGCCCTTTCTCGTGCTTCTGAAATCCGCGGCGGGCCGCCAGGTCTTGCCCGGCGGCCCGGCCGCTGCCCGTGTTACGGGGCGAGGATCTCCATCTCTTCGAAGCTCTGGCGAGCCCTGAGCACGCGGATCTTCTTGCCGCCCACGACCTCGGAGCTGATAACGCCCGTAATGCGAGCGAAGCTCGGAGCCATGAGAACATACGGCGTGTTGACCACGCGGATGCCCTTGGAGCCATCGGCTTCCATCGAGTTGATGGCGGAACCGTCATCAACCACGAAGTAGTTGTTCACGAAGTCCGTCAGAGTGACCAGGCCGAACACCTTGACCAGCAGGCCCGTGTTGTCCAGCCCGAACTCGACGTTCTTGCCGTCCTGGTCAACGTAGCCCTTGCCGCCCACCGAGCGGTTGATCATCGTCCACGCCGTCACGGTTCCGCCCGTTCCGGCGTTGGTGATGGACCCCTCGGGGGTGAGGCGAAGCACGCGCTCGCCGCTGGCGAGGGTGGTCAGCGCAGCTCCGGTCACAGTCACCTTGTCGCCGATGCTGTAGGTGTTGTCCGACTCGACCCGGATGCCGGAGCTTGAGTCCGGCGACTCCATGTAGAAGAAGCCGAGGTCGCCAAGCGTCACAACCTGCGGGACTGTGAAGTTGACGATGGTGCCGTCTCTCTTGCTCTTGGCTTCGCCGACGCTCGTGACGTCCTGCGGCGCTCCGCCGAAGATGTCGTCGCGGCCGCGGGGCTCGAGGACGTTCGGCCTCTCAGCCAGCGAAGGAGCGATCTGGATGCGGCTGATGATGCCGGTGAAGTCCATCGTCTTCCCCGCCAGACCCTGAAGGTCGGTGAGGCTGACTCCGGCCTGCTTCCAGACGAGCAGGATGCCCGGGGTCGCCGAGGAACCGTCGCTCAGGCTCACCTCGAACCAGTCGGTTTTCTCCGTCACGGCGCCCACCGTCGCCCCGGCAATCTTCACCAGGTCACCCCAGCGGGCGTCGTTCACGTTGTTCATGTTGTCGTTGATGTCATCAACCACGGCAGCGTCGGGCTCAGGATACTCCTGCCCCTGTGCCACCCGGGCGTATGCCGATGCGGGCTCGAGGCGGTACTCCTGGAAGGCCCCCATCTCTGTGTTGCCCTCAACGACCACGCGGTCGCCCTCGACCGGAGTCGCGCCTTCGGCATAAACGCGCAGGCCAAGGTTGCTGGTGGGTGTCACAAGCCCGTTGTTGTTGTTGCCCGAGCTGTCGCGCAGGTAGAACTTCGGCAGGTCACCGTTCGCGGAATCCAGCGTAGGCGTGTAGCCCGCGCCCGCCACCACGGCCTCAACACACACAGTGGAGCCGATCGGAGCGGCCTTCACCTGGGCGATGTTGATGGAACCGAGCGTTGCGTCGGGAGACGGCGTAGCCGTGCCGTTGAGCGCCA
>JAGVUD010000327.1 GCA_019136435.1 Armatimonadota bacterium
ACCAGAGTCGTAATCCGGCGCACCCGCCTGCGCAGCCTCCGCAGCCTGCGGGACCGGCCCTCTATGTGCAGTGGGTCCGGGTACAGGGGTTTCGCCATTTTAGCGCGCTCCCTCTTCGACGCCGCACTCGATGATGCGGCTGATCAGGTCGGTGAACGGGATACCGGCCGCCTGCGCGGCCCGCGGAAGCAGGCTGGTCGGGGTCATTCCCGGTATCGTGTTCACTTCCAGAACGGTCGGGGCTTCCCCGTTTTCCGGGACAATCAGGTCCACCCGCGACATCCCGCTGCATCCGATGGCCCTGTGGGTAAGCTCCGCGGCCCTCAGCGCCCGCGCGGCGACCGGCTCGTCGAGCGGCGCCGGCACGATCTTTTCGGTAAGCCCCGCCGTATATTTCGCCTCGTAGTCGTAGAAGCCAGTCCGGGGCCGAATCTCGACGATGGGCAGCATCTGCAGGTCGTGAGCGCCAAGTATGCCCACGGTAATCTCGCGCCCGCGCACGAACTTCTCGATCAGCACACTCGTATCGTGCCGCAGGGCTTCCTCAACGGCGGCCCGGACGCCGTCCGCCGAGTGGACGACCGTCACGCCGATGGTTGAACCCTCCCGGTTGGGTTTGACAATGGCGGGGAAGCCGCACTCATCCGCGACATCCGGCACGATGCCGCGCGCATACTCCCACGCCGTAACGCTGGTCCACGCGGGGGTCGGCACTTCACAGCTCTCCAGCACACGCTTCGTGGCGATCTTGTCCATCGCCAGAGCGCTCGCCAGAACACCCGAGCCCGTATACGGGATGCCCAGCAACTCGAGCATGCCCTGCACCGTTCCGTCTTCTCCGTAGCGGCCGTGAAGCGCGATAAAAACGATATCCGGAAGCGACTGCTTATCGGTCAGTTCGGCCGCGAGGACGGCGGCGCCGTTGTAGATGGACTCCGGGGCCTCCCGCACCGCCGCGGCCCGCCCCCGGACGCCCGAGACAGCGGCCGGGCACGAGTAAACGCTGCTGCCCACCGCGCCCAGGTCCACAGGCCGGGCATTGTAGCGCGCGGTGTCAATCGCCTCCATGACCGCCCGGCCGGAGACGAGCGAGACTTCGCGCTCGGACGACGCGCCGCCCATCAAAATGGCGACCCGTATGCGCTCACTCATCCGGCCAGTCTCCCAGAAGCCTGACTTCCAGTTTCAAATCCACACCTGTTTCTTCGGCAACACGCCGCTTAACCTTCATCGCGAGCCTGTAAACATCGAACGCGGTCGCTTCTCCCCTGTGAACAAAGAAGTTGGCGTGCTTCTCGGACACCTCCACCGCGCCGACTCGCATGCCCTTGAGCCCGGCGGCGTCAATGAGACGGCCCGCGGAATCGCCATCCGGGTTGCGGAACATGCACCCGCAGCTCCGCCAGTTCAGCGGCTGGGCTCCGCGCCGGTCGCGCGCCAGGGCAGAGATGCGCTCGCGCACTGTCGAGCCTTCCTCGGCCCTCAGCCCGAACACGGCGCTGACGACAAATGGCGCGGGGTCCATCTCCTGAAGCGCGGAGTGGCGGTAGGACATCTCCAGATCCCGCGGCGCCGCGCTCCGCGACGCGCCGTCTTGATCCACAATCTCGGCCGAGAGCAGGATATCGGAAAGCCACCCGTGGCGCGTCCCGGCGTTCATATAGACCCCGCCGCCCACGCTGCCCGGCACACCGTAGAGCACTTCGAGCCCCCCCAGCCCGCCGGAAGCCGCGGCCGCGATTGCCTGGCTGATGCCCGCGCCCGCCCCCGCCGTGAACTCCTCACCACGCAGGCTCAGCTGGTCGAACTTCCCGCCAAGCTTCACCAGCGCGCCCCGCACGCCCGTGTCCGACACGAGCAGGTTGCTGCCGTCTCCCACAGGGAGCACCGGCACTTTGCGGTCCCGGCAGAACTCCAGCACCGCCTGCAGATCGGAGCGTGAGACGGCTGTGACAAACAGATCGGCCGGGCCTCCGAGACCGAACGTCGTGTGCGCGGACATCGGCTCGTTCGCCCGGACCTCCCCGGCGATAGCCGCGTTCAGCTCCCGCGCCAGCGACTCAACGTCCATGACATGCGAGGCCGGCATCTATGCGGCCTCCTCCGGGTTGGCTCCAAGCTCGCGCAGCAGATCTTCTCCGGCGCGGTACACGTCGCCGGCGCCCACAGTCACGACCACGTCGCCCGGCCGAACTTCGGCGGCCAGTCGCGGCGCGACATCCGGCAGATCGCGGATGTAGATCAGGCCAGTATGCCCGGCGTCTTTCATGAGGTCGTACAGCGCGTCCGTCTGCACCCCGCTGGAAAGAGGCTCGCGCGCGGCGAAGACGTCCGTCAGCACAACGCGGTCGGCGGGCGCAAGCGTCCGCGCGAACCCTTCCAGGTGTTCGGCCGTGCGCGAATAGAGATGCGGCTGGAAGACCACTGTCAGGCGGCCTCCGTAGTGCTCCTTGAGCGCCTCGACCGTCTCCTTTATCTCGCTCGGATGGTGCGCGTAGTCGTCAACGACTGTGACTCCATTGATCCTGCCTTTGAGTTCGAGGCGCCGCGACACCCCCCGAAAGGACGCCAGCGCCTTCGCGGCTTCAGACGGGTCGCAGCCGAGCTCGACGGCCGCGGCGATAGCCCCGGCCGAGTTCGACGCAAAATGCTTGCCCGGAATCGGAATCGAAACCGGCGTCTGCCAGCCCGGCCCGCGGAGGGTGTACGCCCTCCCCTCGGGGGTCTTGCACTGCTCGATCACGCGATAATCCGCCTCGGGGTGGCTGCCGTAGGTGACCCACCTTCGCTTGCACCGCGGGCGCAGTTCCATCAGATGCGGGTCGTCGAGGCAGGCGACAATGACGCCATCCTCGTCCACAAGGTTCAGAAACGCCGTGAATCCATCCTTGACACCCTCGAAGGTCTTGTAGTGGTCCAGATGCTCTTCGTCAACATTGGTCACGAGCGCGAGGCTGGAGCGCAGATGCAGGAAGGACCCGTACGCCTCGCAGGCCTCGGCAACGATCAGCGGCGACAGCCCGAGCCGGGCGTTGCCATCCAGGTCGGGCGAATGCCCGCCGATGAGCGCAGTCGGATCGGCCCCGCACCGGATCATAATGACGGCGAGCATCGCGCTCGTGCTCGTCTTGCCGTGGCTTCCGGTAACCGAAGCGCGGCGCCCGAAGAGGCTGTAGAGCTGCCCGAGCATCTCCGCGCGCTCGATGACGGGCAGTTTCTGGCGGCGCGCCGCTTCGATCTCCGGGTTGTCTTCGGGCACGGCGCGGGTGTAGACAACGCGTTCGACATCGGCTCCCAGGCTGCGCGCGTCGTGACCGATGTAGACGGGGATGCCCTCCTCGCGCAACATCTCGGTGACACGGCTTTCGGACCGGTCGGACCCCTGTACATAGCAGCCCGCCGCCTTCAGCACGCGCGCGATAGCGCTCATGCCGGCCCCGCCGATACCGACGAAATGGGTGGGCGGCTGATGGTTGCCGCCGCAGTCGTGACGCCGGCGCTCGCTCAAGACTCCCGGTTCCTTTCGGCCGCGTGCCGCGACGCCCGAAACTGCCCCGCGGCCGCCTGAAGGGCGATGCCGGCGACTTCATCGGCCGAGCGCGGGCGCCCCCAGGCTCTGAGCGCCTCCCGCAGGCTCTGTCGCTTTGCGCTGTTGTCTTTCAGATCGCTGATAGTCTTCATCAAATCCCCGGGGGAGGTAGTCTTCTGCCTGCACAGGACAGCCCTGCCCTCCCGCTCCAGTTCGGCGGCGTTGGCCTGCTGGTGATCATCGGCGGCAAACGGGTACGGCACAAGGATGGCCGCCGCGCCGCTGACCGCCATCTCCGAGAGCGTTGACGCGCCCGCGCGGCACAGCACCACGTCGGCCGCGGCAAACGCCGACGGCATGTCTTCAATTGTACCGGTTGTGACCCAGCCGCGCACGTCTCCAGCGCCCTGCCGATCGTTCTTCGGCCCCATCTGGTGCAGAATCTGCACGCCGCTGTCCAGAAGCTCATCCGCGATATCCGCGACGGAATCGTTCAGGAACTTCGCACCCTGGCTGCCGCCGACGACAAGCAGGGTAAACGCCTCCGGGCGCAGCCCGAAGCTCTCGCGCGCGGCAGCGGGCTCGATCTGGCGCGAAAACGACTCGCGCACCGGAAAGCCGGTCACAATGGATTTGCCCGGCGGCAGATGCCGCCCGGCAGCTTCGAACGCCGTGCACACAACAGACGCGCCCCGCGCCAGCAGTCTGACCGTCTTTCCCGGGACTGCGTTTCCCTCGAGAAGCAAGACGGGCCGCCGCGCAATCTCCTGCGCCAGCCCCAGGGCCGTGCTGACATAGCCGCCCGTGGCAATGAGAACGTCCGGGCGATGGCGCCGAATGAGTTTCCACGCGGAGGGCAGTCCCGCAAGAAGGCTGGTCACCGCCCGCAGCGCGCCCGCTGATGACGAAACCGGGCGCCCCGGCAGCGGGACGAACGTGACCGGCGCATTCTGTGTGAGGCTGTGCTCGAGCGCGCCCTCCCTACCGCCGTACAAGATCTCGACCCCGGACTCCCGGGCTAGAAGCGCCGAAGTCACCGCCAGGGCCGGAAAAATGTGACCACCCGTCCCCCCCCCCGTCACCATAACTCTCATCAGCAGCCTCCTTGACTCGACGAACGGTGCCTTTCGAAAGGGAGGATAGCAGCCCGAACACTACCGCGCCAGCGACCATTGACGATCCTCCATAGCTGATAAAAGGCAGCGGGATCCCCGTGCAGGGAACGGTGTTCGTGGCGACCGCGATGTTCAGAGCCGCCTGCCCGCAGAGGAAAATCACGCCCCCCATGGCCGCGAGGCGTCCGAACGGATCGCGGGAGAGAAGCGCAATCTGCACCCCGAGCGTTGCCAACGCGATGTAGAGGGCCATAATGAGGGCCGGTCCGACGATGCCGGTCTCCTCGGCGACGGTCGCAAAAACGAAGTCTGTATGCGGGGCCTCCGGCAGATGGTACTTTTC
>JAGVUD010000029.1 GCA_019136435.1 Armatimonadota bacterium
CACACGGACCCATCGGGCGCTTTGGCGGGAGCCGGTTCCACTTTGCGCGCGCCCGAGCCGATAAGCGCCCGGACGGTGGCGGCTGGCGGGTCGTCATTACAGTCCGCGAGAAACGCGAAGCGGGCCTTGCCATCCTGCTTCAGGCGCGCGTCCCAGATCTCCCGTATCTTGTTGGCCTCGGCTTGACGCTGGTACGTAGCCTTCTTCCCACCCGACCGCGACTTGAGATGCGCGACGTACACCAGAAACGGCTTTGCGCCGGGCGGGCGGATGGTCACCTCGAGCAGGTCGCGTGAGAAGCGTCCGGGCTCGTCACCGTACGGAACAGCCAGATCGAGGTGCCGGTACGACACCACCGGCCCCACCGGAAATCTGCTGAGCACGGCAACGTCTATGCCCCGGGTATCGTTGCCCTCAACGAGAACGACTTCGCGGTACCCCAGCGACGAGAGGTAGCGATTATTGAACTCCTCGAGGAACCCGCGATTCTCCACCTCCTGCAGCCCGAGCACATCCGCATCCAGTTCCGTGATGACATCGGCCAGCTTCTTGAGTTCCTCCTGGGGTTTCGTGAGCAGAGCGCCGTTCGCGAATCTGTCCACGTCTTCCGCATAGGGATCGTCGTGGGAGTCGAACAGGTTCTCGACGTTGTAGGTCGCGATGCGGACAGCCTTTTCGGCGGGCACGCAGGACGCAAGGCAGAGGACCAGCGCAAAGGCGATCAGGCCGTGCAGAAGTATGCGGGAGTTGAGGGTTTTCAAGGGCGTGTGCTCCTGTATCGAAACAAGGCCGGCAACGGCCGTGCTGCTTCGCTTCAGCCTTTCAGAACTTCGATCTCGTAACCATCCGGGTCGTCAACAAAATAGAAGTGCCCGTTGACGGGGCCTTCTTCCGGCCAGAACTCGATTCCTTCCGGCTCCCAGCGTTTGCGAAAAGCGTCGAGGTCGGCGACGCTGAAGGCGAAGTGGAAGATGTCCTCCGGGAAATCGAACTCCCCGAAATCGGGCGAATAGCACAGTTCGAGCAGCGTCTCATTGCCCGGCAACTCAAGGAAGCAGAGCTGATTGCCCGCCGGAGAAGTGCTCCGGCGCTTCTCCACGAAGCCGAAAAGCTGCGTGTAGAAGCCAACGGACTTTTCGATATCCCGCACGCGAATGCGGCAATGAAGAAACTTCGGCTGAAACTCGGGCATGCGCAGTCATCCTCCTGACGCCAGGCCGCTGGCGGACTGACCTGCCGATGTTAGCAGAGGGAGGGCTTCGCCTGCAACAATTCGGATGGGTTCTGTCGCAACTGGTCTTGCATGGAGCGGCGGCATGGGATATCCTTCTGAAGACCGGCAGGACGACACTATGCAGCAACACCAGCAACTGATAGTTAGATTTCGCGCCATCCGCGGGGTGTTGCTGCGCGTGATGGTTCTGAACCTTGCTGTGGCAGGCGCCAAGATAGCCGTGGGGGCGGCCACCAGCACGCTCAGCATTCTCGCGGACGGGTTCCACTCGCTGCTAGACTCAGTCTCAAACGTCGTCGGTCTTGTCGGAATCACCGCTGCCGCCAGACCCGCGGACGAAGATCACCCCTACGGTCACCAGAAGATCGAGACGCTGACGTCCCTTGCCATCGGCGGGCTGGTTCTGTTCACAGCCGTGGAGATCGGCCGCGAGGCCGTCCATCGTATCGTCCACCCCGGCCACCCGCAGGTTACCGCTCTGAGCATCGCAGTGATGGCCGCGACCATGGTAGTCAACACCCTGGTCACCACCTACGAAGCCAGGCAGGCCCGGCGTTTCGGCAGCGACGTGCTTTCGGCGGATGCTCTGCAGACGCGTAGCGACATCTTCGTTTCGGCGGGGGTTCTCGCGGCTCTGTTCTTTATCCACATGGGAGCGCCCGTCCTCGACCCCATTGTCGCGCTGGCCGTGACCGCGGCGATTCTCTACAGCGCGTGGACCATACTGCAGCGCGCAACGCACGTTCTGTCGGACAAGACGAGCCTACCACCGGAGCAGGTGGAGGCCGCGGCGCTCGGCGTGACGGGTGTCCAATCTGTCGAGAAGATACGCTCGCGCGGGCCGATGGAGCAGCTTTCGGTGGATCTGCACATACGCGTGCCGCCGGAGATCACCATAACCGAAGCGCATCGCATCACGCACGAGGTTCGCCGCGCCGTGGAGCAGTCCACCGGCGCGCTGGACGTGATCATTCACACGGAACCGGGCCAGAAGGCAAACACCTGACCCCTAGCCGGGCGCCCGGACCCTCGTGCCTGCCGGGGACTGCGCTTTCTCAGGCTTCGCCTCCGACTCGCGTGACCAGTTGCGAGACCGAATCGCTGGCGTCACCCCACAGCAGAACGGCTTTCTCGCTCTCGTACAGCGGGTTCTCAACGCCCGAATAGCCCGGACGGCTGTCGAGGTTACAGACGATCACGCGCTTCGCCTCGTGCGCGAGCAGAATGGGCATGCCCGAAATCGGGCACCCCTCCACCGTCATCGCAGCCGGATTGACCACGTCGCACGCGCCCACAACCAGAACAGCATCCGTGCTGGCGAAGTCGCCGTTGATGTCCGCCATATCGAAAATCTGCTCGTAGTCCAGGTCCGCTTCGGCGAGAAGCACATGCATATGCCCCGGCATGCGCCCGGCCACCGGGTGTATGGCGAACCTCACCTGCTTGCCCTGCCGCTCCAGAAGGCCCGCCAGTTCGACCACTTTGAACTGCGCCTTCGCGAGCGCCATTCCGTAGCCCGGCACAATGATGACGCTCTCGGCTTCTTTGAGGGCGTCAACCGCCGCCAGGAACGGGTCTTCAGGCGGGACGCCGGGCGACTTCGGCTCGTGGTGTTCTGGCGCCGCCCCGGCGGGCGCGGCCGCCGGGGTAAACCCGGCGAAGACTTTCAGCAGGTCGCGGTTCATGGCGCGGCACATCACAAGCGTCAGCACCGAACCCGAGGCGGCGACCACCGCGCCGAACGCTATCAGCAGGCGGTTTTCGAGCGTCACGCCGCAGAACGCCGCCGCAAGCCCGGCCGTGGCGTTCAGGAACGATATCAGCACGGGCATGTCCGCGCCGCCAACGCGAATGGAGAACAGAATTCCCGCGGCCGCGGCCACGATGATGATTCCGGCCGCATACGCCGGGGCACCAGACGCTGGCTCCAAGAGAAGCGCGATGCCCGCTCCCACAATGAAGGCAGCGCAAAGCCACAGCCACCCGTTGTGGAATCGCAGGGATACAGGCGCCGAGCGAAGCTTTGCGGCAAGCTTGCCGCTGGCGACCATGCTTGCGCTGAATGTGGCCGCGCCGATGGCCAGTCCCAGTATGCCGGAGAAGCGAGTCACCGGGGTCAGCGCGCCCGCGCTGCGCGTGAGTTCCACGAACGCGATGAGAAACGCCGCCACGCCCCCGGCGCCGTGCTGAAACGCAATCATCGCCGGGATCTGGATCATCGTAACGCGCACAGCAACAATCCAGCCCAGTATCGTGCCAGCGGCAACACCGGTCAGCACCAGTGGAAGGCCGGTCACGTTGTGCCGGCGCAGCACCAGCACGACCGCAACGGTCAGCGCCAGCGCCGCCACGAGATTGCCGAGCCGCGCCCGCTGCGGGGCACGGAACATGGAGATACCGGCAATCAAGAGCACGATTGCCGCGAGGTCAACCAGCAGGGCGAGTGTCGTTGTCATTGGTGATGCTCGTCAGATCGGAACAGCCTGAGCATCCGATCGGTAATGGTGAAGCCACCCACGAGGTTGAAGGTTGCTGTGATGAGGGCGAACACCCCGAGCGCCTTCTCCAGGCCGGTTGTCTCAACGGCGAACAGAAGCAGCGCGCCGATGACCGTAACCGCGGACACCGCATTGGTCATGGACATCAGGGGCGTGTGCAGCAGCGGAGGAACCCGCGAAATGAGCAGGTACCCGATGATGAACGAACAGACCAGAACGGCCAGCATGATGGCCAGATCAAGCATTTCGCGACCTTTCTAGGCGAGTCCCATCGCCTTCAGTGTGCCCGCGTGGTGGATCTTGCCGTCGCACGTCACAAGAGTGCTCCGCACGATCTCGTCTTCGAAGTCCGGCTGCCCCGCGCCCTGCTTGTACAGGTTCTCGACGTAGTTGCAGATATTCGTGGCGTAGAGCCAGCTCGCATCAACCGGAAGCTGCCCGGGTATGTTCTTGACACCGCACAGGCAGACGCCTTCCCTGTAAGCGACCTTGCCCGCTTCGGTGATCGCGCAGTTGCCGCCCTGATCAATGGACACATCAATAATCACCGAGCCGGGCTTCATCTGCCCCACCATCTCTTCGGTCACCAGGATGGGCGCGCGCTCGCCCGGAACCAGCGCGCTGAGGATGATGGCATCCGCCTGGGCAACAAGCGGAGCGATGAGCGCGCGCTCCTTCTCGAGCCAGTCCACGGGCAGGGACTGAGCGTACCCACCTGCTCCGACGGCGAGATCGGACGGCACGTCAAAGCCGACGACCTTTGCTCCAACGCTCTCAGCTTCGCGGCGCGCGTCCTCGCGAATGTCCACCACGGACACCTGGCCTCCCAGGCGCTTTGCCGTCGCGATGGCCTGCAGGCCCACGACCCCGGCGCCGATGACGAGGAACTTCGACGGCCGTATGGTGCCGATGGCGGTTCCCACCATAGGCACGAACTTCGGAAGATGGTCCGCCGCGATCAGCACGGACTTGTAGCCCGTGATGGAACTCATCGAAGTCAGGGCGTCCATCTGCTGCGCGCGGGATATGCGGGGAATCCCATCCATCGTGAAAGCGGTGATGTTTCTGTCGCGCAGCATCTCGACCATCGGCAGGCTCGCGGGAGCTGCCGGATGCAGGAACGTGATGAGCGTTGCCCCCGGCTTCAGGAGGGCAGCCTCGTGCTTCTGGAGTTCGTCGTTGAACACAGGCTCCTTGACCTTGAGCACGATATCCGCCTCAGCGAAGATCTCAGCGGCTCCAGGCCTGATCCGTGCCCCTGCCTCTTCGTAGTCCTGATCGGTCTTGAAGATGCCCGCGCCGGCGCCCGCCTGCACGATAACGTCGAATCCCTGCTGCCTGTATCTGCGCACCATGTCCGGAATCGCCGCGACTCTTCTTTCCTCAGGCAGAATCTCTGTGGGTATGCCGATAACCATTTCTTGTTTGTCCAGTCTGAAATAGAACGCTGAATCAACCGCGCTTGCTGCGTCAACCGTGTAACTGCGGGAGGCGCGAAGCGCCGGCGGAGTCTGCCGCGTCGCGCACAAGAAACTGCCAGGTCCGGGGACGGGGCCGCATCACACAACCGTCTGTGCAGCACGCAGAAAAGTCATGCTCCCAATTACTTTGCGATTGGGTACGGAAAACCCTTCCGGCGCGGGGAAAATCGCATACGGCATCGGGCGCCTTCAGGCGGCTTACAGAAGCGCCATGATAGCGGCTATGACCGGCCCGTTGGCTTCGGGCATTTCCAATTCCTCCAGTTCCGCCGCTGTCACCCATCGTACCTCGTCGCATTCTATCGGTCTCGGCTCGCCCGACACGGCCTCGCACACATACGGCTGCAACACAACGCGGCGGGTTTCGTAGTCGTGGCGCACGGGCGGCATTTCGCGCATGGCCCGGACTGTGACCCCTGTCTCCTCGTGCACCTCGCGCTCCGCGCAGCGGGCGTAGGACTCCAGCGGCTCGCGCTTGCCTCCGGGAAACTCCCACAGCCCGCCCAGAAACGCGTCCTTGCGGCGGCGGCAGACAAGAATGCGGCCTTCGTTCAGGACGATCCCGAGCGCGACGTAGTCGGTGGGAAGCTCCGGGCGGGGTTTGTAGGGCGGAATGCTCGAATCCATCAGATATCCTCCTGAAACAGTGGCAGGTTCCGTTCCATGAGCATCCGGGCGATGCGGCGCATGGGCGAAGGCAGAGGCAGGGACAGGAACCCGTCCGCGTGCGCAAGCATCCACTCGACGTCCGAGCGGCAAGGCTCACCGCGGAGGCGGCACCGGACGACGCGCAGCGTGATATCCCACTTCGTGACGCGATGGCGCAGGATTCCCGCCTCAGCCCAGCCGCTCGCAGTGACGCCGAACGTATGCTCGAGCAGAGCCTGCGCGCCTCCGGCCGCGTCGCCGTCCACCACATCAGTACGAGGGAACTCCCACATTCCCCGCCAGCGCCCGTCGCGCGGACGCGAGAGAAGCCAACGGCTATCCAGACTGGCGGCCACGCAAAGCTCGCTTTTCGGCTCGGGTACCAGCCGCACGCGCACAGACCCGTGCCATTCGAACGACGCATCAGCGCGGGCGCGGCAGGATGACTGCAGGGGGCACTCGGCGCAGAGCGGCCGAACGGGCACGCACACAAGCGCGCCCAACTCCATCATTGCCTGATTCACGATACGCGGCTCACCAGCCCGGGAGATGCCCGCCGATGCGCGCCGCACAGATGTCTCCGCGCCATCGCCGCCACGCGGTATTCCCAGAAAGCGCCCGAGCACCCGGCGCACGTTCGCATCCACCATCACTCCCGGCAGGTTGAACGCGACCGCCCGGATCGCTCCCGCCGTGTATTCGCCGATGCCCGGCAAGGCGCGAAGAGCATCAGCGCTATCGGGGAGACGCCCACCATGCCGCGCGGTCACGATCTGCGCGGCGCGACGAAGGTTGCGGGCGCGTGAGTAGTAGCCCAGCCCGGACCAGAGCGACAGCACCTCTTCCTCCGACGCTTGCGCAAGTGCCTCAACAGTGGGAAAATGCGCGATAAAGCGGCGATAGTACGGCACGCAGGCAGCGGAGGTGGTCTGCTGAAGCATGATCTCGGCCACCCACACACGATAGGGATCGGAAGATTCGCGCCAGGGGAGGTCGCGGGCGACTGCCCGGAACCACGCCGAGAGCGCAGCCGCCGCCATCGAAAAACCTTGTTCTTGAGTTCTCACGCGAGTCACGGGATATCATAGCCCATGCGCGAGTCAAACCAGAAATAGGAATTGCCGTTCCGGCGCATAATAGTGACAGCTACCTGCAGTGTGAGGAATGAGCATGACTTGCGAACCACCAGATCTGATCCAGTTGACTCGAGGATTTCGCGAAGCCCGTATTGTGCTGAGCGGACTGGAACTCGGGGTGTTTGACTCGTTGCTGAAGGGTGGCACGACAGCCCGGGAGTTCGCCGCATCCAGAGACCTCGACCCGCGCGCGGCAGAGATTCTTCTGGATGCGCTGGCGTCTCTCGGGGTGCTCTCGAAAGCCAAAGACCATTATACGATTGCACCGCGCCACCTCCCCGCCCTCGACCCGGACAGCCCGCGGTGCGTGGTTCCGAGCCTGATGCACACGCTCAACCTCTGGCGGCGATGGGCCGACCTGACAGAGGTTGTCCGCCGGGGGCATCCGCTGCCCACGGAGGGGAGAACAGTATCCGAAACTGAGCACTTCATCGGCGCTATGCGCGTGGGCGCGCGTCAGCGGGCTTCCGCCCTTGCCGCCCGCCTTGACCTGAAAGGGGTCAAGACGCTTCTCGACCTCGGAGGAGGCCCCGGGAGTTACGCAATAGCCTTCGCAAAGCAGAAACCGGACCTGAAGGCCACGGTGTTCGACCTGATGGCGGTTGCGGACATAGCCGCCAGACACGTCGCCGAAGAAGACCTTTCGGATCGCGTCGGTACGCTTGCCGGGAACTATCTGTCCGACCCCGTCGGGGGGCCGTACGACCTGGTCTGGATGTCATCTATCGTGCATATGCACACGCCCGAACAGAACCGAATGCTGATCCGTAAGGCGGCGCAGGCGCTCAAGCGGGGCGGGCGAATCATCGTGCGCGACTTCCTTCTGGACGAGGACGGCGCGGGGCCTGCTTCGGCGGCGATCTTCGCGGTGAACATGCTGGTCGCCACAGAGGGCGGGCGCAGCTACAAGGCGTCGGAAATCCGCGGATGGATGAAGGATGCGGGGATTACGAGGGTCGAGGTGCAGACTCTGGACGACGACGGTCTGGTAATCGGGAGAAAGGGCTCATCTGGCCGTCAGCGGCAGCCGTGAACGGCGGCCATAAGGGCGGCAAGATCCTGCAGACGCTCGCCGAGGGCAGAGACGACAACGCGGCAGGCGTCGAAGTTGCCGGGGAGCGCTTCTGAGCGCATGGATGCAAGCGCCCGCTCGTGGTAGCGCTCGTTCAGGCGGGAGGCGAGACTGCCAAGGATGATCAGCTCCGGATTGAGGATGTCGGCCAAGAGCCCCATGCCTCGCCCCAGAGCGTCCGCCGACTCGTCGAGCACGGCAAGCGCGTCCGTGTCACCCGAGCCAGCAAGCTCGATTATCTCGCGCGCCGTGGGGTCCGAGGGCCACCGCGCGGGAAAGCGCAGGGCGGCCAGTTTCGCGATGCCGCCTCCGCTCGCGAACGCTTCGAAGCTCCCCGTCTTGTTGTAGGCGCGGGGGCCTCTTGTGTCCATTCGCACGTGTCCGAGTTCACCTGACGCTCCGGACGCGCCCCTGTAGAGCCGCCCGCCGATGATGATTCCCGCGCCGATACCCGTCCCGAACGTGAGAAAGACCAGATTGTCTACACCTCTGCCCGCGCCGAACTGATGCTCCGCAAGCGCGCCCGCGCGCCCGTCGTGTTCGATGGCGAAGGGGAGCCCGAAGGCGCCCGCCAGATCCTCGCGCACGGGGACGCCATCCCAACCCGGCAGGTTCGGAGGGTTCAGAAGCACGCCCGCCCCCCAGTCCGCCGGGCCGCCCACGCTGATTCCCCCGGCCGCGGGCCGCCACTCGGGAGCGACGGCCTGCAGATTGCGCCAGGCCTGCGCGGCACGGCTCAGCCAGCCCAGATAGCCCTTCTCAGGCAGCGTCGGGAACTCTACGCGGCCGAAGACATCGCCCGCGCTGTTGCCGGCAATCAGCGCTGTCTTGGTGCCGCCGATGTCAACACCAAGAAGCTGGCGGGGGCTCTCCATCAGTAACCGCGGCTGGCGTAGAGTTCTTCGGTCGCCCGGACGTCCTCCGGGCCGCCGGGGAGGTTAACGCTGCTGTAGACGGCAGGCGCAATGCCCATCTCGGCCAGCGCCTGCACCGCAACGCAGTTGACCGCCCACATGATGGCCGCGGCGGCCATCCCCGATGCGGGACATACGCGGCGCTCGAATCCGGGTACCTCGATCATCGCGTCTCCGGGCGGTGCATGATTGTCGAGGACGATGTCGGCGACCTCGAAGAGCCGCTTGCCCGAAGGGTGCTCGCCTTCGAGGACCCGCGAGTGCTCGACGCTCGTGAGCCCGATGACCGTCGCGCCCTTCGCCTTCGCCTGAAGGGCCATCTCCACCGGGTTCGGCGTCTTCCCCGACACGCTGCCGACGAAGACGATGTCGCCTTCCCGCACGTTGCTTCGCGCGAGCGCAAGAGCAATCAGTTCGGCGAAATCCTTCGGGGCTGGCTTCGCCTCCCGGTCACGGTGGCGGCCAGGGTTGTTGACGCCGAACGAAAACGAAAGCGGCGACCAGGCGAGCAGCCCGCCAGCCCGGCCCATCATTTCGCTTGTCAGCATGTGGCCGGTGTCGTAAACGTGCAGCATGCCCTTCTTGCTGATCGTCTCCGCCGCCAGCCTGCCGACCCGCTCGATGCTGGCCGCTTCTTTGAGCCTGATCTCCTCCAGAACCCCTGAGAGGGCCTCGAAATACCTGTCAACACCTGTCATCGTCATACACCGTCTCTTCCTTCAAAACGCCACAGCGCGATCCGCGCGGCGCCCTCGGCGGGCGACACCTGGGTCCGCATAACATCCGCCCGCGGAAACTCGGCGTGCACAGTTTCCGCCAGCACCGGCACAATGAGGTCGCCAGCCTCGAAGACTCCGCCGGCGAGCACGACCGGGAACTCGTCGCCGGGGTCGAACAGCGCGCGCGCCACAAACGCCGCATCTGAACCGAGCGACCGCGCCGCGTCCTCGTAGATGCGCATTGCGGCCTCGTCGCCTTCACGCGCCGCCTGAACCGCCTCGGCGGCGAACCGGGCGATGTGGTTGCGCGGAAGGCGGGCGATGGTGGTCGCGTGAACGAACGCGTGGTCGTCGTTCTGAGCGAAGAAGCTCTGGAGGCGGCCGGACAGCGCGGTAGCCGGACCGCGGCCGTCAATCGCCCGCAGCCCCTTCTTGATCGCCTGCACCGCGATGTCGAACGCGCTGCCCTCGTCGCCGAGCAGGCTGCCCCACCCGCCCGCGCTCTTCGACGTTCCATCGGCCCGCACAGCGTGAAACGATGACCCCGTTCCCGCGATGATTACGACCCCCATCTCTCGCTCTATGCCCGCCGCCGCAAACCCCGCCCGGCGCTCTCCGATCCAGTCGAACTCAGCAGCGCTGAGAGCATTGGAGAGATAGTCAACAATCCCTTCGAACCGCGGAGCGACGCACCCCGCCCGTATCACAGGGCCCTCGACTTGAGCAAGCGCGGACTGCACCGAGTCCTGCACAGACTGCACGACGATCTCGATCGGATTGTGGAATGAGTTCGACGGGCCGCCCATTCCTTCGGCAACGCGGCGGCCGTGGCTGTCAATGATCACCGAAGCTGTTTTGGTGCCGCCCCCGTCAATCCCCAGGAACAGATGCTCGCTCGCGTTCATCATCTACTGCCCCTTCGGAACGATCTCGAGAAGCGTCAGCGAGTTCGTGGGCACGGATATCTGCTCGACACGGTGGCCGGAGCCGCCGAGCGGGGCGGTCGAGACGCACTCGAGTTCGGCGCGGTCCTTGTTGTGGAAGGCGTTGGAGTGCTCTTTGTCCACCACCCAGCGCTTCAGCGTGCCGTTCTTGAGCCTGCGGTCAAGATTCGTGAAGGCGAGCGCCAGCTTCCGTTCGACGCCGTAGCGCTCGGCGTAGTTGAGCACGAGCACGGTGGTGCGGCCGGTGCGCGGGTCGGTGGCAGCAACGATGGCAACTTCGGGATCGCTGAAGGAGGTCTTGAGCTGTTTCGGGGCCATCATCGAGAAGAGCTTCGCGGCGTTGTAGACGGCTTTCGGGCGGTTGGGGCCCATCAGCATTCCCCAGCCGCCGCGGAACGAGTCGTCCCCGTCCTTGGCGAAGAAGAAGCAGGGCTTCGCGACCCCGGCGGGTATCATCGCGCGCAAGATCGAGTTCGCCGCCCAGCAAGCGCCCAGTTCGTGATCCTGCGGCCAGTCCGGCCACCAGGCGTAGTTCCATTCCGTGATCATGAACTCGCGCACCCCGCGGGCGGCCTTCGGGTAATCCTTCATATACCGGCGCGTGACCTCTGCCTCCTCGCGGATGATATCCGGTGGGTGGAAGTACTCGTGCCACGAGATGAAGTCCAGCGGGGCGCCCGTCTTTTCGCAGTGCTCCAGCAGCCCGCGCATGAACTCCTCCCCGTGCGTCGCGTAGTTGCGCTCGGGGGACTGGTTCCAGGGACCGCTCGCGTTGCAGGGGCCGCCGATGAGGGCTTTCGGGTCGGCGCGCCGCACGCCGCGCCAGGTGGCGTCATAGAGCTTGAGGTACTCGGTCAGCCGGTCTTCGCCGTCTTTCACCGCGAGCCAGCCCGAGTTGGACTCGTTCCAGACCTCCCAGTAGGGAACCCTTCTTCCTGTCTCGATGCAGTGCCGGGCGGCCTGATAGCAGAGTTCCTCCCATTCGTCGTAGCTTGCCGGGCGCGCATGCCGGTCCTGGTTCGGGAATGCTTCCAGAGCCTCGGGCATATACGATACGCAGGCGATGAACGTGCAGCCGATCTTCTTCATGAAGTCGAGCCTGCGGTCGAGTCCCGTCCAGTCGTAGACGACCTTCCCCGACTGGTCGCGTTTCACCGCATCGGTGAAGATGTTGTCCATCCGGAACCATTCGATTCTGATGTCGCGAAAACGCGCCGCCGTATCGTCGTTGTAATCCGACATCCCCCACCCCTGCGACATCCCCGCAAAGGCGCGCTTGAAATCGCCCGAGGTTTTCGAGCAGTCTACTGCCACCTTCGAGTGCACGTTGACACGCGCCAGGTCGAGCAGCACGAGCCGGGCCTCGCCGATCCGCTGGTCGGCGTTTTCGTCGCCGAGGTTGCGGAAAACGCGGACGGCGACGCGCACAGTCGCGCCGGGCTTCGCCGAGCGGGTCAGCAGCGCAAGCCCGGCATGATCGTTGTCGTAGCGCATCTGCAGCGCGCCGTCCACATAGATCTCGCCGCCCGCGTCGCTGTTGATGCGCATCCCGACAGGCTGCCCCACCACGGAAACACCGTCGATCGTGGCCGGCAGAATGACGCTGGCCTTAAGCCAGGCGCCTTCGCCGCGCGCCTTGAACGCCTCCCCCGGCTTGAGCGCGCTCCAGCCGTCACCGCCTCTACGAACCTCGGCGATCTTCATGGCCCCGTTCGAGTGATAGAGCCAGTCCGTCCACTCAAGGCCGGAGGCTTCGGGGGTCTGAGAGGCCGCCGCGGCGGCGCACAGCAGAATAACCTGACAGATGAGAAAAAATCGCGAATACATACGAGAAGCTGCCTCCAGTGTTGCCTGCCTGCCATTATGACCGCGCGGCCGCTCGAATACCACCTATGCGGACTCATCCTTGCCCTGGCGCGCCATAAGATTCGCCAGCCCTTCGCGCGGCGGCCGCCCTTCGAAGAGAATCGCGTGGGCTTCGGCGGCGATGGGCATCTCCACGCCGGTGCGCGCCGCGAGCGAGACGGCAGCGCGGGTTGTTGGCACGCCTTCCGCCACCTGCCCGAGTTCATTCAGAATGTCCTGAAGGCTCCTGCCCTGCCCGAGCGCGATGCCCACTCTGAGATTGCGGCTGAGGTGGCTGGATGCCGTCGCAAAGAGATCTCCCACGCCGGACAGTCCCGAGAACGTGGACGCCCGCGCGCCGAGCGCGGTTCCCAGCCGCGTCATCTCCGCGAGCCCGCGCGTGAGGAGCGCCGCCTTGGTGTTGTCGCCGAAGCCCATCCCCTCCGAAATGCCCGCCGCAATCGCCAGCACGTTCTTGAGCGCGCCCGCCATCTCCACCCCCACGATATCGTCACTGCTGTAAACGCGAAGAGCGGGGCAGGCAAGGACCCGGCGGCAGATATCGGGGACGGCGGCGAAACGCGACGCAACGACAGTGGCTGTCGGAACGCCCGCGGCAAGCTCGACGGCCAGGTTCGGCCCGGAGAGCGCCGCAACTGCGCCCGCGCAGCCCGGGATGTTGTCGGCAAGCACTTCGCTGAGGCGGCGGCCCGTGTGACTCTCGAGCCCCTTGGCGGCGTTCAGCAGGGGCACGCACCCGCGAAGCGCCGACGCAAGCCCGCGGCTGACCTCGTCCACGGCGTCTGACGGGACGGCGAGCACGACGAGTTCCGCGCGCGAGACAGCTTCGCCGAGATCGGCGCTGACATGCAGGGAATCGGGGAAGCGATACCCCGGCAGGTAGCGCGTGTTCTCACGCTGAGAGTCGAGTGCCGCGGCGTTGCCCCGATCGCGATCCCACAGCCACGCATCGCAGCCATTCGACGCGACGAGCCGCGCGAGCGCCGTTCCCCAGCTTCCCGCCCCGATGACGGCAACCTTCACAGCAGCAGGTACCCCCTATTCATTGAGAGGCCTCCAGAAGTTGGCCAGCGCCCATCCGGCCAGAGCAGCAGCAAAAGAGAAGTTCGCAGCCCCGGTCCCGAGCGCCCATCCCGCGCGCTCCAGCGCGATCCCCGCCTCGGGCAGCGCGGAGTATATCACAATGAAGCGCGTGGCAAAGTGGGCGGCGAGGAGTACCAGCACGGTTGCACTCGCGCCGCGCCAGCCGCCAATCCAGGCGGCGGCAAAGAACACAGCGGCGCCGGCAGGACCGAACAGAATGCACAGAATGAGCCCCAGCCCGGCGCTCACGAACTGCGCGTCCACGCTCTCGACGATCTGATACAGCGAGAGAACGAAACAGACGCCCAGCGACGCGATACTGGCGGCCGCGCCGGACGCGCCCGGCCAGCGGTGCGCGGCCGCCATCGCGGCCGCGACAAGCAGGAGAGCTACCGCCAGAAACCACTCGAGGCGCACCCCCAGCGGCTCGATGAACAGGAAGGGCGTTTCCTCGACCTCGTCCTCCGGCGACAGCGGAGGCCCCGTGCGGGGGAAGACCACTCCGCACCACTCGCAGGCGTCATCGGTTTTGGAGACCATGCCGCACGACTGGCAGGTGACCGGCATGTCAGGGGACCTCCACGGAGGCTGCGATGTCCTTCATCACCGGAAGCGCCCGGCTCCAGCGCTCCTCGGGCGCCACTGCAAGGACGCTCCATACGCGCGTGGCGGCGAGCATCGTATAGCGGAAGCCGCGGACAGGCGCCGCATCCTCGACACCGTGGAACGCACTGACCCGGCTTTGCAGAGAAAGCGCCCCGGAGACCTCTCCAGATTCAGCGCGGTACTCGCTGATTCCGGGCGGGGGCTGGGCGCAGAGTTCGGCGTGCAGCCTCTTGAGAGCAGACATCCCCGGAGCTTCTACGGTTTCGTCTTCCGTGGGCGCGGGCATCAGAAGAGAGCTGCCCGCGACCTCGACACGAACGTCTCCCGGACCCTCAAGCAGCACCCGGAATTCCGGTTTCCGGCTGACCACTGACAGTCGCCAGGTATTCGGGCGGGTCACGCGAAACGATCCGCCGTCGAGCTTCGTGCCCCAAAAACGCCGCGACGTCCCCGCGACGTCCTGCCTGCTGAGCCAGGTGTATGCCGCCGCCTGGCCGGCCACGGCAGCCGCGCCCAGGAAGGCGATCATCCGCAGCGCGGCCCTGCGCCTCACGGCGTCACCGGCGCCCTGTCGCAAGCGGCCCGCCGGACTCGGCCCACGTCAGTCCGCCTGCTGAAGCTCGCGCCGCAGGAGCGTGTTGACAAGCCCGGGGTTGGCGCGCCCGCCGGTGTGCTTCATCACCTGCCCCACAAGGAACCCGAGCGACTTCTCCTTCCCTCCTCTGAAGTCTGCGGCGATCCTCTCGTTTTCGGAGATGACGCGCCGGACGACATCGAGCAGCTCGCCCTCGTCCGAGATCTGCGTCTGCCCGCTCGCCTCGACGATCTCCCTGGCGCTCTTGCCCGTCTTGAACATCTCCTCGAAGACGGACTTGGCGATCTTGCCACTGATGGTGCCATCCTCCACAAGCCGGATCATCGCGGCGAGAGACTCCGGCGTGACCCCTGCGCCCGCGACATCGGCCCCCGACTGATTGAGCAGCCGCAGGAAATCGCCCAGCACCCACGTTGCGACCTTTCCCCAATCGCCGTGAATTTCCGCCGCCTGCTCGAAGAAGCCCGCAAGCGCCATGTCCTGCGTCAGAGTCGCCGCATCGGCATCCGAAAGCCCACGCTCGCAGAAGCGCAGCTTCTTCTGCGAGGGAAGCTCGGGCAGCCCGCCCCGCACAGCCTCGATATACGATTCCTCGAACGTGAACGGCAGAAGGTCCGGCTCGGGGAAGTAGCGGTACTCCTGCTCCAGCTCCTTGCCGCGCATGGTGGCGGTGACGCCGTTCTCGTCATCCCAGCGACGGGTCTCGTGCACGACCTTTCCGCCGGAGGTGATCGTCTCGATCTGGCGCCGCACTTCGTACTCGATGCCGCGGAAGACCGCGCGGAACGAGTTCAGGTTCTTCAGTTCGGTGCGCGTGCCGTAAGTTGCCGACCCGGCCGGGCGGACCGAGATGTTCGGTTCGCAGCGCAGCGACCCTTCCTCCATCTTCCCGTCGCAGACTCCCAGGCAGGTGAGAATCGCGCGAAGCTGAACGAGATACTCGCGGGCTTCGGCGGCGGTGTTGATCTGGTCGAATCCGGCGCGCGGGTCGTGCTCGGTAACGATCTCCATCAGCGGAACGCCGCTGCGGTTGTAGTCCACCTCGCTGGTTAAGGGCGACACGTGCATCAGCTTGCCCGTGTCTTCTTCCAGATGCACCCGGCGAATGCCGATGCGCTTGACGCCGCCCTCCGGCGTCTCTATCTGAATCCAGCCGTGTATGCCGATGGGAGTGTCGCCGTACTGCGTCACCTGATACGCCTTGGGAAGGTCGGGGTAGAAGTAGTTCTTGCGGTGGAAGAACGTGGCCCGGTTGATGCGGCAGTTGAGCGCCGAGGCGGCTTTGACCACGAACTCGACGGCCTTTCGGTTGGCCACCGGGAGCGATCCCGGCAATCCGAGGCACACCGGGCAGCAGCGGGTGTTCGGCTCGCCGCCGAACTCGGCGCTGCACGCGCAGAACATCTTGCTTTCCGTCAGAAGCTCGGCGTGGACCTCCATGCCGATAACCGCCTCGTAGGGCCCGGCCTGCGCCATTGTCTGTGTGTCTGAAGTCATCAGTGCGATTCTCCGCAAGGCCGCAGATCCGGCCGCGCCAGGTGATAGTCCGTGGACTGCTCGAACGTGTATGCCGCGCGGAACAGGGTCTCCTCCCCGAACGCCGGGCCCAGAAGCTGCATACCGACAGGCAGCCCGTTCGAGAAGCCGCACGGCACCGACATGCCGGGGATTCCGGCAAGGTTCACGGGGATGGTGCAGACGTCGGACAGCTTCATCTGAAACGGATCGGACGAGCGCTCGCCGATGCGGAACGCGGTTGTGGGAGCGGTCGGCGTAATGAGCAGATCGCAGGTCTCGAACGCGGCGTCGAAGTCGCGCCTCAGAAGCGTCCTCACCTGCTGAGCTTTCAGATAGTAAGCGTCGTAATAACCGGCGGACAGCGCGTACGTGCCGATCATAATCCGCTGCTTGACCTCCGCCCCAAACCCCTCCGCGCGGGTCTGCTCGAACATGGCGACATGGTCGCACTGCATCTCCGTGCGATGGCCGTAGCGCACGCCGTCGTAGCGGGCCAGGTTCGAGCTAGCCTCGGCGGGCGCGATGATGTAGTAAACCGGCAGGGCGTACTCGACGTTGGGCATCGAGATCTCTTTGACGCGCGCGCCCTTCTGCTCCAGTAGGCGGATGGCCGCCCAGACAGCCGAGGCGACGTCCTCCTCGACGCCCTGCCCGAAGAACTCCTTCGGCACGCCGATTGTCATCCCCGACACGTCGTTCACCAGAGACTTCGTGTAGTCCGGGGCGGGTTCGGGCCAGCTTGTGGAATCGAGCGGGTCGTGCGCGGCGAGGAGGTTCATCACGAGCGCGGCGTCCCGGACATCGCGGGTGAGCGGCCCGATCTGGTCGAGGCTCGATGCATATGCGACCAGGCCGTACCGCGAGACGCGCCCGTACGTGGGCTTCAGCCCAACCAGGCCGCAGAAAGCCGCGGGCTGGCGGATGGAGCCGCCCGTGTCCGACCCGAGAGCCCAAAAGGCCGCGCCCGCGGCGACAGCCGCGGCCGAGCCGCCGCTCGAGCCTCCCGGCACCCTCGAGAAGTCCCAGGGGTTGCTCGTGACCTTGAAGGCCGAGTTCTCGGTGGACGACCCCATGGCGAACTCGTCCAGGTTCGTCTTGCCGAGAATCACTCCGCCGGCGTCGAGGATGGCGTTGACGACCGTGGCGTTGTACGGAGGCTTCCAGCCCGCGAGTATCTTCGATCCGCAGGTGTTGGGCGCGCCAATGAGACACATGTTGTCCTTGATGGCGCCGGGAACACCGGCAAGCGGGCTCGCGAAGGCTGACCGGTTCTCGTCGTAGCGCGCGGCCGCCGCGAGGGCCTCGTCGTCGAGAATCGCCAGAAACGCGTTCAGGCGCGGCTCAAGTGCCCGCAATCGCTCCAGCAGGGCCCGCGTATGAGCCTCGGACGAAACCTTGCCCGAGCAAAGCGCTTCGCTCGCCTGCCACGCCGTGGAGATGCTGTCGAGGTCAAAACTCAAGTGCCGCCTCTACTTTCCGTCCGCCGTATCAACAACGCGCGGGACTATGAAGGCGCAGTCGCTGGCTTCGGGCGCGCCCGCAAGGACCGCCTCACGCGGCAGGCCCGGGCGGGCTCCGTCTTCGCGATAGACGTTAACCACGGGCAAGACGCGGTCGGTCGGCTCGACATCAGCCGTGTCCAGATCCTGGAGCCGCGAAAAATGCTCGATAATCTCGTTCAGATGGCCGGTAAGACGCTGCTTTTCCTCTTCGCAAAGAGCAAGCCGCGCGAGGACCGCGACATTTGAAACCTCCTCGACAGAGAGTTTCAAGACTGCACCTCCTTGTACGCTCGTCTGGCCCTCTTCCGGGCGGACGGCGGCGCGACATTGTAGGCAAATGCGCAGGCGATGGTCAAGGTCGAGACGACCGAATTTGCGATTGACACGGCCTCTTCCCGGCGATAGACTTAGGTTGGAGCGTAACTGGTGGGCGAAAGGAATGTCATTGTGATTTCAGACCGCGGCAGGCGTGGATTTACCCTCATTGAGCTTCTGGTTGTCATCGCGATCATCGCGATTCTGGCGGCAATTCTGTTTCCGGTTTTCGCCCAGGCGCGGGAGCGCGCGCGCTCGACGAAGTGCATGAACAATCTCAAGCAGATTGCGTTCGCGTTGATTCAGTACGCGAACGACAACCGCGGAAGTCTGCCGGACGCACGAATTTCGGGGAACTCAACTCAGTACTCCGACTGGGTTGGCACGAAGTTCGTGGGCGGCGCGGGCGCGGACGCTCCGATCTTCGAGAGGGGCCAGGTCTGGCCGTACGTGAAGTCGAAAGAGGTTTTCCTCTGCCCCACCGACCGAAATCGGACAGCCCTCAACCGCACCCCGAAGGATGCCTGGAAGAAGTACCCGCTCAGCTACAGCATGAACTACAAGTTCGATGACAAAGACCCCCAGACCCTGCAGGGGACAAACCCGTATCAGAAAATGGACGCCATCTCGAACGACCCCTCCCGCGTTCTGCTTGTCATTCACGAGCAGCGCGATAACGCGGATGGCGCGGGGGGCATCAACGACGGGGACTTCCGCTGGGAGAGCCCGCAGGACATTCCGTCGAAGGTGCACTATGAGGGCACGAACGTCGCCTACCTGGACACCCACGCGAAGTACGGCAAGAAGGAACAGCTTCTGAAGGAGATGACCCAGGGCGACTGGGATCCGGGCCATGTGCCGGGCAGCCCCTTCTCCCCACCATGGAACCCGTAGCGCATCCGCCGTCTCGGCGGCAGGCACTGGCAGCCAGTCACGCCGGGGATAGCTGAGCGCGAACGCTTCTGCGCGGGCAGGTCAACGCGGGCCGGGCTCTTCCGCCGCGCCGCCTCCCGCGCCCCGGCTGCCAGAGTCAGACTCATCGGCCTGCGGCTTCTCCGCGTCCGCCGAAACGGTGTACGGTTCTTCGTCCCGGTAGAGATCGAGGCGCGCGGACTCCTCATCAGCCGGTTCTCCCGCGTCCTCCAGTAAACCGATGCACCGCTCCTGGCTCTTAACGGCCGACTCGAAGTCTCCAGTCCGCGCGTAGGCCGCCGCCAGCGTGTCGAGGATCGGAGGAACCTGCCCGCCGGTTATTTCCAGCGCCCGCTTGCCTGCAACAAGCGCCTCTTCGGGGGTCGCATTCAGCTTTTTGTCCGAGGTAGCGACGATCCAGGCGAAGTTGTTGAGCAGCAGCACGTTGTCCGGCGCCAGCTTCAAGCCCAGCCGGTACTGGTTGATTGCCTGGGCGTAGTTGCCGACCGCCTTATACATATCGCCGAGGCGCAGGCGTATATCGGGGTCCTCCGGGTTGAGGTGCGCCGCCGTGCGAAGCTGCCGGAGCGCCACATCGGGACGTCCGAGCATATTGAGCGCCAGCGCCATCCGATAGTAGCGGTCCGCCGACGGCGGCGAGACCTCCGCGGCGCGGGCAAACAGGCTTAGCGCGCGCTCGGCGCGATCGCGAGTCAGCTCGATAGTACCGATGCCGTCCAGGGCCTCCGGGTTCTTGCGATCCATCTTGATGACGCGCAGATACTCGCGCTCGGCAGCCTTGGGGCTGCCCGCCTTCAGGAGCGCGTCGGCAAGGCCGAGACGGTAGGGAATTGACGCTGGAGCGCGCTCGAGCGCCTCCCTGTAGTAAGCGGCGGCTTCGCTGGCGCGCCCCTGCTTCAGACGCAGAACGCCCATCAGATAGCGCGGACGCCCTGAGTACGGAACACGCTTCACGACCTCCCGCAGGTGCGGCTCCGCTTCTCCGAGCCTGTCCTTCTCCATCAGGTAGATTCCGAGATTCATATGAGACACGCTGGCCGATGCCGAGGTGCTGTCTTTGAGCAGCGCGTCGGCGAAGAGAGTGCCCGAATTCGCAAAGACGCCGCAGCGCATCCAGCTCGCATATCCCAGCCCGGCGGCGGCAACCAGGCAGACAAGAAGGACTGCCGAACGCCGGAGAAAAGACGAACCCGCCAGCCACGCCGCCGCGAGCGCGATCACGCCGAGAAACCCGAGAATCGGCAGATAGAGAAAGTGATCCGCCACGGGAGAAGCCACCAGCACATAGCGGAACGGCAGAATCCCGAGCACAGGCAGAATCCCGGCGAAGAAAAACATCAGGAACATGCCCGCCTGGCTGCGCCTGCGCAGAAGCCAGACGGCCGCGGCAAAGAGAAGCACCGACACGGCGATTCGCGCCGCGAGGAGCGCCATGTTCGCGTGCAGCGGCGGGTAGCAGATGGACAGGTCGAGCGGCAGGAGAGTCTTCTGCAGATAGAAGGCAGGCGCCGCAAAGGCTGACCACGGCGAATAGACGCCTTCGAGGCGGCTGGTCTCCGGCGCCCATCCTCTGTGCTCGCTGAACCAGGTGACCGCGAGCGCGCTAATGCTGAGGGCGAAATACGGGATCTTTTCGAACAGCGCCTGCTTTGCCGAGCGGCGGCGCTCCATATAGTCCACAATCAGCAGCCACAGCGGCAGGGTCGCAACCATCGTCTTGGAAAGCAGCCCCAGCGCGAACAGACCGAGCGACCAGAAGTACGGGCGCGCTTTGTCGGTTTCGCTGAATCGCAGGTACAGCAGAAACGCCCCGAAGAAGAACGCCGCGCTGAGCACGTCCTTGCGCTCGGTGATCCACGCGACCGACTCGACGTGCACCGGATGCACCGCGAACAGCAGCCCCAGTACGAAAGCGGCGAAGCGGTTCTTCGTGAGCCTCAGGCCCAGATAGAACACGAGCGCGGAGTTCAGGGCGTGCAGCAGGACGTTCGTGGCGTGGAACGCTTGCGGATTCAGGCCGAACAGCGAACGCTCGATAAGAAATGACGTAAACACCATCGGGTAGTACTGCGGCAAGTCAAAGGAAAACCAGATGGTTTTGAGGTTCGCAAGGCTGAACGCCTGCAGCACGTAGTTGCGCGCCACGTAGTCCGGATCGTCGTAGTTCAGGAATCCCGCAAGCACCGCGCGCGCCATTGCGGCCGCCGCCGCCAGCGCGATCAGCAGGGCCAGGCCCAGATTCAGGCGAATGCGCCCGCCGTTTGCCGGCGGCGCGGATTCAGGTGCCACGGACGGCTGTTCAACAGGGGTGTTATTGGTCATGATCTTTTGCGAGCGTCCTGCGCGCCGTGCCCCGTCTCCTGCGGGAAGGCAGACGCGGGTCATCCTCGGTCTATAGAATACTAGACAGGGGTAAGCATTTCCTGCTCTCTGTTGGTATCGGCAGAACCGGGCCTCGACTCAAGGCCGCGCTTCACACGCGTCAGCGGGCTTCCCCGCCTACAGGCGCCCGAACTCCACGCACGCCTCCAGCATCCAGCGGATGTTCGAAAGAGGCACATCTCCGGCTATCTCTCCGTGCAGAATGACACCGCCCTCGGGCGTGGCAAGCGCGTCGATCGTCTCTTTCACGTGGTCGCGTATCTGCTGACGCGTGCCGTGGGGCAGGATGTGCTGGCGGTCGAAATCCGTGCGGAACGCCAGCCGCCCCGCGAAGCGGCTGCCGATTTCGTGGACGCCGATGATGGTATGCTGCGGGTTCACGACGTCGCAGCCTATCTCTTTGAGCGATTCGAAGATCGGCAGGGTGTAGCCGTCCGTGTGGAACCAGACATGCTTTCCGGCGTCCTTCGCGGGCTTGAACATGCGGGCGTAGCGCGGTTTGAACCAGGCGTCCCACGACGCCGGGCTGATCATGAGCGCCCGCTGCGTGCCCCAGTCGTCGGCGAAATGCACGCCGTCAGAGTTCGGCCCGAGAAACGGCCCCACCCCGTCCAGATACCAGTCCACGATGCGGTCCATCAGTTCGTGCAGGCGCGGCTCGCCCGACGCGAGGTCCACCAGAAGGTTCTCGAACCCGCGAAGCTGCTGCAGACGCTCGAAAAAAGTGATGCCCCAGCCAAACGCGTAGTGGCTCCGGCTGTCTGGGCTCTCCGGTCGGGATCCGACTGTCGGCTGCGGCGGGAGTTCATAGTGCGCCAGATCGTCCCATGACTCGAGAGGGACACCCTTCACAATCCCGATCATTCCAGCCTGCTCCACCTGCCAGGTGGTGCCCCATTCGTCGGTGTATGTGCCCGGCGAATGGCGCTGGTCCAATTCGCGGCAGACGGCCTGCGGGTCAACACCGAAATCGTTCGGGAACTCCGAGAGCAGGTCCCGCAGAGCCTGCCCGTGCGCCAGAAAAGCGGACGGCAGGAGGCCGTAGAAGATCGGCAGTCTGTCTGGCCGACGGAACTCGATGGCGCGTATAACTCGCTCGCGGCTATTCATAACGCGGGCACTGTAGCAGAAGCGGCGGAGGGTTTTCAAGAAGAGCGCCGAAGGCGATCTGTATGAGCAGCAACCCGATGACCCCGCGCGAGCGCTTCGGCGCGATGATGGAGTTCCGGCGGCCCGACCGGCCGTTCATCTGGACGTTCGAGACGCGGCAGGCGACGATGGACGAGTGGGTGAAGCAGGGTCACCCGGAGGGTGTGCGAACGTGCGAACTGCTCGGCTACGATTGGTTCGACGGCATCCCGCTTGCGACCGCCCACTGGCCGCAGTTCGAACGCAGGGTCGTCGAAGAGCGCGACGGGCACGTCACTTACTTCGACGAAGAGGGCGCTCTCAGGATGGAGGGGGTGGACGCGCAGGGCAGCGGGTTCGTGACGCGCAAGTGGCTGAAGTTTCCGGTCGAGAGCCGAAACGATTTCCTCGCCATGACCTCCCGCTACAACCCCGAGGATGAGTCGCGGCGGCGTCCGGCCTTTGCAGGGGCGGTTGCCGGCTCGCACACGTCTGTCCGGCCGGTAATGTTCACGGTTCAGGGGTTCTACTGGACGCTTCGGCAGTGGATGGGATTCGAGGGGCTGTCGCTGGCCTTCCACGATCAGCCGGACCTCGTGGACGAGATGCTGGAGTTCGTGTTCGATTACAACCTGCGCCTGATGCGCGCGCACATCCGCGAGGCGCGCGTGGACGTGCTGATGATCAACGAGGATATGGCCTACAAAACCGCCTCGATGGTGTCACCGGCGCTTGCGCGCGAGAAGCTGGTTCCGCGCTGGCGGGCGCTGGCGCAAGAGGCGCGGTCGCTCGGGGCGCGATGGGTTTTCGTGGACTCGGACGGACACATCTCGGAGCTTATCCCACTGTGGATGGAGGCAGGCATTGACGGAACAAGTCCGGTCGAGATAGCGGCAGAGCAGGACATCCTGCAGTACGGGGCGCAGTACCCGGCTTTTCGGTTCTTCGGGGGATTGGACAAGCGTTGCCTGATCTACGAGGAGAGCGATGTCGAGCGGGAAGTTCTCCGCAAAGCCGAGAAACTGTACGGTCGCGGCGGATGGATTCCCGCTGTTGACCACGCCGTGCCGGCAAACGCCAAGTTCGAGAACTTCAGGCTGATGATCGAGTTGCTGAAGACCACCTGGCCAGGATGAAGCGCACACAGCGGCTGTCCTGGTTCATCATACGCCAACCGGACGGTCGCGTAGCCGCCATCTGCGTTGCTGAGCGCCCCGAGTCGCGCTCTGGCCCGTTCGTTCTCCCGAACTCCGAACCGAGCATAAAAACACTCCTTGCAGAAAACCACACAAACTAACGATCTGGCACGAATCTTGCACCGCAGTAATGTGACAGCGGCGTGTGGCCGCTTTACCATAGACCTTGCCGTTCGCGATTCTTGCCGGGAGCGTGCGATGAACGCAAAGCTGTATCTTGCAGCGGCACTGGCGCTGTGGCTCTGTGTTACCATCCCGCTGAATGCGCGCGAGGTCGAGACTTCGAGTGCGCTGGCGCAGTCGCTGGCGCTTCCTGAGGGGTCGCCCGTGCATCTCACGGGCCTTCTTGTTGACAAGGTGGTTTTCTGCCGTTGTTTCGGGATTCTCGTGACACGCAGCCCATCAGTTCCGCGCGATGCGAGATTCCGAGACATCGAACAGCGCGTAGACTCGGCAGAGGTTGCTGCTATCGCGTTCCGCGACACTCTCGACTCGCAGTTCGGGCCTTCGGCCAACACCGCAGACCTCAAAACGTGGCTTCTCGCCACCCAAGCAGAGGCAGGTGGCGATTCGCCAGAAAACGCCCTTGATGCCTTGGCAGCGGCGACCACTATCTTCAGCAACTGTGACATCGTCCTGGCCACTGACAGCACCTATCACGAACGTGGCGACGGGACGAACATTACAGATTGGTTCGGGCCGGAAGTCGCCGCACTCCTGGAAGCGGCC
>JAGVUD010000414.1 GCA_019136435.1 Armatimonadota bacterium
TCAACTCCGCGTCAACTCCCTGTAAAACTCCGCCAGCTTCCGCCCCTGAGTCCGGGCGTCAAAGTTCTCCTCGATATGCCTCCGCCCGGCGTCCTGCATGGCGCGCCAGCCGCCCGGGTCTTCGATGAGCCTGAGCAGGCAGCCAGCGAGAGCATCCACATCGCCCTCGGGCGCCAGATAGCCCGTCACGCCGTCCAGAATTACCCCCGGAATGTCGCAGTGCCGCGTACTGACAATCGCCATTCCGCTCGCCGCCATCTCGATGATGCTGACGGGCGCGCCGCCCTCCGTATCGCCGTCCGAAGCGGTGATGCTCGGGGAGAGAAACACATGCGCGCGCGACGCCTCCTGACGCAGTTCCTCCCGTGTCAGAAAGCCCGCAAGCCGCACCCGCGCGCCGAGGCCGGTCTCCTCGATGGCGGCCAGTATTCTGCGCTCCTCCGCGCGGCTGCGCTCCTCGCCCGTCGCCCCGCCCACGATTGTGACTTCCAGTTCCGCCTCGTTCTGAACGCGCCCGAGCGCCCGGACCGCATCCGGGATCCCCTTCTTCTCCCGGAAGGACGCCGCAATGAGCACACGCAAGGGCTCGTCCGGCCGCCATGATCGCGGCTCGCAGGGGATCTCGTCCAGCGTCACCCCCAGGTGGTGCACGGCGGCCTTCTCCGGCGGGCATCCGAGCGCGACGACCTCCTCGCGCATGTGCGGCCCCTCGCAGAGGACCCTGTCAACGATCTGAAACATCTCGATATACCGGCCACGCCAGCGGGGGTCCTTGCGCGGGTTCAGCGTCACATCCGCGCCGTAGAAGGTCACGACGTGCGCCATTTTGCAGGCCCGGGCCGCGCGGCGGTTCGCCCAGCCGATGTTGCCGAAGTGCGAATGGAGCAGACGAGCGCCCGTGCGCTTGGCCACGCTCGTGAGAAACGAAAGGTGGTCTCTGAGGCCGAGCTTCCTGATGCCCCTGTCGCACACGGATACCGGCAGCGGGCGGCGGGAGCTGACATGCATGTTCGGCAATCCGAACTCGTCCGCGTTCTCCACGGTCTCGCAGACGATGTGGCTCTCGATGTCCTCCGGAAGGCAGCGCACCTGCGTGTGCATCCACCCCTGAGTGCAGGGAAGCCAGATCGGATAGCTGTGAATGACCCGCAGGCTCAACGCTGTTTCCCCATTGCCGCCAGAAGCTCGCGCATCTGATGGCGGTTGATCAGCAGGCTGAGGCCTGTGTAAATAAGCGCGCCCGCCGGAACGAGCAGCAGAAGCTCCTGCCAGTCCATCATCCTGCCGCCAAGAAGGCGGGACGCGCCAACCAGCAGGGCGCACATAGCCAGCGCCGACGCCATCGGACGCCAGAGCGATTCGAAGAACGCCGCAAGCCGAAGCTGCACCAGCGAGAACGGGATGGCGAGTCCGGGAATCGTCAGCAGAGTGGTCACGGCGGCGTACGCCGCCGCCACTCCGATGACGCCCCAGCGCAGGCCCACCGCAAACGCAATGAGCACCGCAACGCCCGCGCCGGCGCCCCACCGGAACAGCCAGTCGGCGCGTCCTTTTGCCTGATAGATCGGCCCCACCGTCGCCGTGACGGACTGCAGCATTCCCGCGGGCGCAAGGATCATCAGAGGGATCACCGACGGCCCCCACTGCGCCCCGAAAACCGTCGTGATGAGCGGCCGCGCAAGCGCCGCCATACCCAGCATCAGCGGGAAGCTCAGCGTCGCGATGCCGCTTACAGCCTTCAGGTAGGCGCGGCGGAAGCGTTCGTGGTCGTCCTGAAGCTCGCTGCACACGGGGAAGAGCACCCGGCTGGTGACGTCCGTGATGATCTGCAGCGGGAACAGCAGAAGCCTGTACGCCAGCGAATAGTATCCCAGCGGCCCCGCCCCGAGGAACTTGCCGATGAGCAGGTTGTCCGCGTTGCGGATGAAGTAGTTGAAGACGTTGAAGCTGGTGAGATTGAGGCTGTAGCTGCTGACCTGCTTCACCTCGCCCCAGTGAAACTCGAACGCCGGGCGCTCCGGGCTCACCACCCACAACAGCACGGTCGAAACCAGCGCCAGCACCAGCGCCTGATAAACGAGGCTCCACACACCCGCGCCCGCCATTGCGAAGCCGATGCCCGCCACCGCCGATACGAACGCCGAGACCAGATCCACCACCGCCAGCCCGCGGAACTGCAGCGACCGCTGCAGCATCGCCTGATGCACCACCCCCAGGCCCGCCATCACGAAGCTGGCCGATAGCGCCCGGAGGATGCCCGTGAGAGGCGGCTGCTTGAAGAAGGCCGCCACCAGCGGGCTTGCGGCGAACACCAGCACGGCGGCCGTGAGACCGAGCCCGGCGTTGATCCAGAACACGCTGGAGACCAGCCCGCGCGAGAGATCCCTGCGCTGTATTATCGCCGCCGACGTCCCGAGATCTCTCAGCAGGCTCGCGAACCCGGTCACAATCAGCGCCATCCCGAGAAGCCCGAAGTCCTTTGGCGAAAGCAGGCGCGCGAGGATGGCGTTCGAGACGAACTGGATGCCGCTGCGGCCGGCCTGCGACGTGGACGCCCAGCGGAACCCGCTCGAGGCTCTCTGGGCCAGGCTCAGTTCCCCCGGGTCACCCATAGGTCCATAGTCTTCTCTTCCCGGCCTGTCTTCGCAAGCCCGATAAGGCCGTTTCTGACCCCGCACAGCGCATCCGCCATCGCGACAGCCGCCCCGGAGCGCAGAGGCGCGGGGAGCTTCCGCTGGATCCGGTCTACCCGGTCCCGCGCGTACCAGCGCCGGTTGTCTTCAATGAGCGCGCGCGGGTCGAGTTCGCGGATGTCGCGCCTCACCCCCCGCCCGGTGACCCAGTTGAGCGTGTTCAGTCCCTCCACTGGCCGCCCGAGAGCCTTCAGATAGGCCGCAGCAACGCGCCTGTTCATGCGCGGCAGAAAAGGCAGGCGGTAGTGCGGCTCGAAGAAACTGTTGTAGTCGGGCGCGCGCGCGTAGAGAACTCCCCCCGGCTTCAGCACTCGAAGCATCTCGGAGAGGCACTGCCTCACATCCCGCACGTGCTCCAGAGTCTGGTACGTCGTCACCAGATCGAAGCTCGCATCCGGGAAGGGAAGCTCCTCCCCGACTCCCTCAACAAGGCGCTCGCGCCAGGCGTCCGGGTATCCGGCGGCGGCGCTCTTGCGGTGGAAGTATTCGCGCTTCCACCCCTCCGGCTCGATCCCCACCACGTCGCGCCCCGCGTGCAGCCCGTACAGAACGAACGTGCCGCAGCCCGCCGCCATATCCAGAATCCGCCCGCCGGCCGCGCCGCGCTGTTCGATCAGCGCCCAGCGCCCATCATAGTTCGCCGCGTCATTGAACCAGTTGTCCGTCACCCGCTCCAGCCACGCGCCCGGCGTCAGGCCGAACATACTCGCTGCCTCCTGGCGGATGTGCGCTTCCAGAAACTCCCGGACCTCTTGCAGAGTCAAGGCTTCCTCGCGACAACCAGGTACATCCAGGTCCACTGCTCGGCGCGGTCGAGCCGGTCCATCAGCCCCGCCACAGACTGCGTCACGGCGCCCAGCGCGTCCACGAACCGCAGCCAGCGAAGGGGGCCCCGGTTCATCGACTGCATTTTGTAGACAAGAAGCACGCCGAACGTCGTCCAGAAGCCCGACAGCGCTTTCAGTTCGACGATCTCGAACCCCGCCTTCTTGAAGAGATACTCCAGCCCGTATCTGCTGTAGCGATAGAAGTCCCGCGGCTCCTCGTGCACGTGCCAGATGAACGGCGCGGTATAGACGGCATGACCGCCCGGCTTCAGGATGCGCCAGCACTCGCGAATCGCCTGTTCGGGCTCCTCGAGATGCTCCAGCACCGCCGTGCAGATAGCGCTGTCGAACGATGCGTCCGCCGCCGGGATGTCGTAGGCCGTTCCTGTCAGATCAACCCGGGACCGGTCGTGCTGCGTGCCTTCGTGGTCAATCCCGACATGCTCCTCGACGAACGGGGCGAGAAGATCGCTGTAGGGCTTATCGCCGCAGCCGATGTCCGCCAGCCTGCCTTTCAGATACTGCCCGGCGCACCGCTTCAGCTCACGGTCGTGTATGCGCGCGGTGAGCAGGTTCGACCGCTTCCGGGCCCCCTGTGTTCCCCCGCGTATGGCGCTCACACCAGCTCCGCCAGCGTCTCGCGAATCTCCCGGTAGCTCGTCAGCTCGACCACCTGGTCATCGCTGAACTCGACGTCGAACTCCTCCTCCAGCGCAAGGATGAGATTCATATGCTTGAGCGAGTCCCACGACTCGACGGTGTTCGGCGAGGTATCGTCCTCGATCTCGTCTTCTTCCAGGCCCAGAATGGCCGCCATCACTTCCCTGACTCGTTCTTCCAAAGCTGCTCCTCGGCAAATGATATTTCAACCAGGTCTTTCGTATAGCGCACCCGGCGGCTGGCCGCCACTGTCAGGAACGTTTCGTCTCCGTCCTCGGCGGTAACAGAAAACCCGAACGACTGCCAGAACCCGGCCACCTGAGCGTTCTTGAGCGTGGCGATGTAGCTCGCCCGCCAGTCGCTGTTGCCCCACAACCGCTCGAGCGCCGACATCACCGTCTCCGCAAACGCATACTCCAGCTCGCGCCCCAGAATGCGGCAGCTCAGCAGATACGTGTCAATCACGCCCACGCTCCCGTCGCGCCGCGCGATCAGCACTCCCGTCAACCCCATGTCGCCGAAGCTGTCCCGCGCCGAAAGCGTCCACACCGACCAGTCCGGCGATGCCGCCATGGCCGCGACCTGCGCCTCGGTGTAGCGGCGCGTTGTGAGGTTGAACTGATTCGTCTTCTGCGTGAGCTGCGCCGCGCGTGGCAGCTCCTCCAGCCGCACCGGATGGATGTCGGCCCGAATCTTGAGCGACCGCAGATATCCGTCCAGATCGCCGAATTTCGTCCGTGCCTCCCTGCGCCTGGCTTCTGTCTGATAGAGCGCGGCGCGCTGGCGGTCTTCGTCCGTCGCGCCC
>JAGVUD010000453.1 GCA_019136435.1 Armatimonadota bacterium
CGTGCTCACCGAAAGCGGGTCCACGCCCAGATGCCCGGCAACGAGCGAGCGGAAACGCGTCGTGTCCAGAAGGGTTCCGAGGCCGATGATGCGCTCGGGCGGCAGGTTGAACTCCTTCACGGCCAGGTACGTCAGCACGTCCACCGGGTTCGAGACGACGATCAGCACCGCACCGTCCGCCAGGGGCACGCGGGAGCATTCGCCCAGGATGCCGCGGAACAGCCCCACATTGCGGTTGATAAGGTCGAGGCGGCTCTCGTCGGGCTTGCGGCGCAGACCCGCCGTGATGATGAGCACGTCCGCGCCTTCGATGGCGCCGTAGCTGCCGGATGTGAACACCTGCGCCCCCGCCAGCGAGCTTCCGTGCCGGAGGTCGAGCGCCTCTCCGGCGGCGAGGTCCTCAGCGATGTCAACGAGCGCGATCTCGCGCGCGACAGCGCCAAACTGCAGGCAGAGCGCCGCGTTCGAGCCAACGCGTCCGCCGCCGCCGACAATGGCTATCTTCATGGTATGGAAATCCTGACTTTAGTGTGGGCGCCCGGTAAGGCTGCCCCCGCGGGGGCCGGCGCCTCAGGATTATAGGATTATGCACCCGGGCGCGTCAAACGCTACCCGGCGCGTCACGGTGGGCTAGATCTCCCCGTCCCCATCAGCGCTCCGCCGATCGGAGACTGGTCGCTGATGCGGTCGTTGACCGGGTCGGCATCGAGCATCGTGACGATGGTGTAGACGATCTCCTCGTCCCAGACCCCGTTGTAAACCGTAACCCGGCTGCCAAGACCCACCTCGTGGGAGTTGCCGGCCTCCGTCACAACGGTGGCGCGGCTGAGCACCGCCCGAAGCTCCCGGATTCTGGCCTCGAGCAGCCCCTGCTCTTCTTTGGCGGCGTGATACTCGTAATTCTCGCTCAGGTCGCCGTACGAGCGCGCCTGCTTGATGCGTTCGGCAACGCGCGGGCGCTCTTTCTTCTCGAGCCCCTCGAGCTCTTCGTTAATCTTCTCAACAGCGGATTTCGTCAGCCGGATCTGCATACCTAGCCTCAACACCGGCAACACGAAGCCGTTCCTGTGCTGATGGGGGCGGCCGCGTGCGCGGGCAGTGTGTGATAGCCCGGACCGAAGCGTCCGGGACTCCAAAGTCAGGCGTCTATTCTAGTCGCGGGTCACCGCAACGGCCACAGCCAGATTGGCCACAACCCGCGCGAAGTCTGATATTACCTCAAAACGGCTCTTCGACGCAGTCATGACGCGAGCGGGGACAATGATGATGTCGCCGAGGTTCACGGTCTTTGCCTCAGATTGACGCGCGACATAGCCGTTCGCCCGCACCACAACCGTGTTCTTTCTGTCGGCATCGCGCGCATACCCGCCCACCTTGTCCACGTAGTCCTCGATGCTCTGTCCGGGGCGGTAGACAACCACCGACGGGTTCACGACCGCGCCGGCCACGGACACGACCACGGGCTTTCGAGGAATCTGGACCGTATCGCCGTTCTGCAGGATCACGTCTTCGTCGCCGCCCGGCGTCTTGAGGCCCGCGCTGAGGTCCACCGGCAGGCGGCTTGTCTTCGTGACATCCTCCACCGCGCGCACCTTCTCGAACGCCGTACCGGGAAGCGGTGCCGTCTCTTTTCCCGCCGCCGCCGCGCCCGCGATTCCGGAAGCAGCCGCCGCCATGCCCGTGCCCGCCGGAGCAGCCGCCTGGTTCTTTGCCGAAACCCCGTACTTCGCCATCTCCAGTTCGCGCACCTGATCCGAAAGCTCTTTCAGCCCGCGCTGAATCTCAGCCGCTGTCTGCACCTGAGGCTCGGCAAGTAGTATCAGCGTCTGGCGATTGAATATGGTCCCTTCCGGGAACGCCGCTTCCGTGAGCCCGCCCGCCCGCGCGATCACGCTCGACAGCCGCTCATCCTTGCTCAGAAGAGGATAGAACCCGGGGTACTTCACCTCGCCCTTGATCTCAACGACATCAGCCGTGCGCCGCGCGTCGCGGACGTTGCGCACCGACACCTGGTCCCGATCGGCAAGCAGCAGGTTGTCCTTCTCGTCGCCGGCCATGGCCCTGTCGAGGTTTGCGGTCAGAACCTGTGTGCTTGTGCCATCCTCCTGCATGCGCGCGATCTCGATGCTGGCGTACGCTTCGGGCCGCGCGCCGCCCGCCGCGACAATAAGGTCGCGCAGGCGCATTCCGTCTTTGCGGTCATACATGCCGGGGCGGCTCACTTCGCCGGAAATGTTCACCGTGCGCGTCAGAAACGCCGCTTCGTCCAGCGTGTAGATGACAACCCGGTCTCTGGCCTTAAGCGGCACGTCCTGTCCGTTCTCTCCGCTCATCGCCTGCCCCAGGTTGACGCTGAGCAGATCGGTCCCGCCGTCCGGCCGACTGCGGTGAATCGTCGCGCGGTCCAGATAGACCCGCTCCGCGCCCGCCAACCCTTCAGCCCTCTTAACCAGCCCGGATACGGTGAGGTTCTCGGACAGTTCGTAGTCTCCCGGCCTCTGCACGGGTCCTTCGATCTGAACGCGGTTCACGGCGTCGTCCGTCACCGGCCGCACCTTGATGTCGTCCCCGTTCTGCAGCACGAAGCTCCAGTCCGAGGCGTTTGGAGACGCGAGCGCGAGGTCCACGAGGAACTTCCGCGAAGCCCCCACGACGCGCTCGACGCGCACGGTATTGAGCGATGCCCTGCCCGTGACTCCGCCCGCCATGGCGATGGCCTTGCGCACGTCCGCCGCCCCGAGCAGCTCGTAGATGGCCGGGCGCCGCACCTCGCCCCGGATCGTCACCGTCGGCCCGGCCGCCGGAATGAATATCGAGTCGCCGCTGTTGAGCGTGATGTCCCGCTCGCGCTTGCCATACAGCAGAAGGTCGTACAGATCAACTTCCGCAATCTTCTTCTTGTTGCGCTCCACGGTGATGGTGCGCAGCGACCCGGTCATGTTCGGACCGCCCGCGGCATACAGCGCATTGAGCAGCGTTGAGAGCCCCGGCAGAACATACGCGCCGGGCTTGTTGACCTCGCCGACGAGAAACACCTGAATGGGTCGGATGGACATAACGCTCGCCTGCGCCTTCAGCGAGGGGAACTTCGCGGCGGCGGCTCTGGCGATGGCGCGCTCAGCGGAGGCGATCGGCATTCCGGACACCCTCACGAACCCCACGTTCGGAATCCGCACCCGGCCCGACTGGTCCACCTGCAGTTCCAGGTCGGTCTCGTCGCCGGCGGGACTCGTGAAGACAACCCGGAGCTTATCGCCCGATCCGAGCGGATACTCGGCCGGCGCGGGGTTTTCGGGGATGGGCTCGAAGCCTTTCGTGGAGCGGTCGAAGAAATCGTAGCCGAACGGCTTTACGCTGGTGTCCGCTTCCGGCTGAGCGGCTTCGGCGGCGTCAACGGGCGTCTCTTCCGTTGTGCCGGTCTTCTCAGACGGCTCCTGCGCCGCCGTGGTCGGCTCCGTGCCCCCGGCCGCAGGCTGCGCCGGAGTCTTCGCGCGCTCGGACCCGTTCACGAAGAGCGGCGAAGCGGGACCCTCAGCAGTAGGCTCATCGAAGGCTCGGGCAGGCGGCAGTGACAAAAGAAGCGGGATCAGCGCGGCAAGCGCCGCAAGCTTACGGAGTTGGCTGTATTTGACCATTGTTAGCCCCCGGGGATGGACACGACGCAGGCCGCCCGGACTCCTTCCGGGGCGGATTGTGCAGCGTCAGGCGAAGTATACCATCGGCCGGAAGGCGCGTCAAACAAGAAGGCTTTCTGCCGGCCTCCAGCGCCCGGCCCGCACAGTACTCCCGGACCAGATCGCGTTGCCCTTGCAGGGTCTGCCAGAGTATTCTTCTCCGGGTACAGGTGAATGGACCGGGTTTGTCGAATTCCTGAGTATGGGAGGACACAATGCTGCGACACTGCCCTGAGCCGGGACCACAGATCACAGAGTACGACCCGGCGATGGATCTTCCTCAGAACCATCCCGCGCGTTGGGCGGAGAAGGTGGTGGAGCAGTCGGTTCAGGTGGAGCGAGGAGCGCGGCGTGCGTTGTTGGGGGAGTGCTTGTGCGCGCTTCCTGGCATGGGCGAGGCGCCTGGCTTGAGTCGTCCCATTCCTGTGGTGTTGGACTCGACGAAGGTTCGGGCCTGAGCGAACTCACGCTCCATCAGGGCCATAACAGTGTGACGGTAGAAGGGATGCGCCACGTGTTAACGTTTGGATTGGCAGGTTTGATGCTCGTTCTGTTTCTCGCCGCGCCCGCGGCGGCCTCGCCGGACAGCTTCCGGCGCGATCTCGGCGCGCTGAGGGGATACGCCAGAAGCGTCGCCGAAAGCTCCCGGATTCTGCCCGGTGGAACGGTGCCGGGGCATACGAACACGACGCAATGGACGCTGCGCATGCCGGGAGGAAACGCCGGGTACCCGGCGTTCTGGGTGCGCGACTCGGCGATGATGCTCGGCGCGGGCCTCATCGAGCCGGACGAGATCGAGGGCTGGATACGGCTGACGGCATCGGTGCAGGCCGGGCCACAGGGCGACACCCGCGCAAACGGGCTCTACGCGCCGCCGTATTCCATCCCCGACCACATCACGCTGACCGGCAGCGTGTGCTGGTTCCCGGGCGCATACGACGGCCCCGACCAGGGCGACGGATCGTTTGGATTCCTGCCGCCCGCCGATGACGCGTACTATCTGATTCAGATGGTTCGCGAGCACGCGCGGTTGACCGGCAACACCGAGCTTCTCGCGGCCCCGATGAAGACGAATTACGCCCAAAGCGTGCCGCTCTGGCTGATCTGCGAGCGCGCGTTCGATTCGGTGGAGGTGGACGAACACGGCCTTGTCGTCTGCTCCGCTGAGAAGGGCAGAACCCGCGTGGACTGGGGCTTCTGCGACGGAATCCACAAGACAGGCAAAGCCCTTATGCCGTCGCTCCTCAGGTGGCGGGCAGCGCTCGACCTGTCGGACCTGTTCCGCATGTCGGGCAAGTCCGCGCTTGCGGAGCAGTATGCCTCCGAGGCTCATCGCATTCAGGCCGCCATCGAGCCCACGTTCTACCGGGAGACCGGGCCGAACCAGGCGATGCTGCTCTCGACCACCGGTCTGGGGGCGAAAGAAGACATCTGGATTGCCGCCTACGCCGTCTGGCTCGACGTGCTGCCGGAGAAGCAGACTCTTGCGCTCGCCCGCAGGCTTCTTGCTCTCTACAGGGCTGGCGGCACGGTTGAGGACGGCCAGATCCGTCACCTGCCCGCCGGGCAGAACTGGGAGGACAGCATTCCCCCTCCCGGCACCTATCAAAACGGCGCCTTCTGGGGCACGCCGTCCGGGTGGTTTATTCACGCCATGGGGCGCGTCGATGCGGATGCCGCGGGCGCGGTGCTCGCAGATCTCGTCCGGCATATTCAAGAGCACGAGTCCGAGGGCGCGCCGTGGGAGTGCGTGAACTCGGCCACGGGCTACCGCCGCAACTCGCTGTAC
>JAGVUD010000088.1 GCA_019136435.1 Armatimonadota bacterium
CGCTCATTCCGGCCTGTCTCCTGTAGTGAGTGTTCCAGCAGTGCGGGCGAAGCCTGGGCCCCGCCCGCACCCGCTGGCAGATACTGGCCGCCTGGCGGCCCGAATGCCTTGTGCCGCGCTAGTCCAGCCTGCGCACATGCTGCGGCTGGCAAATCAGCGCCGGCGGTGTGGCGTTGCCGTCCCACCTGCCGCGCGCGGCGACGAAGTGGCCTTGCCCGAACGTGTGCCCGGGCGCTCTCACCTGAACTGTCTCGCCGCTCGCTCCCTGCAGCGCAAAGCCATCCACGGTCACACTCGTCACGCGTCCCCAGGTCGAGAACAGATACTGCCCGGCCAGAAGAGCAATAATGTCATCCTGGTTCAGGCTCTGGCTCGAAGCCCACAGAATGCTTGCGACAGTGTATGCTCCGGACGCCGGCGTGGTGTTGCCGCTCGTATCGGTGGCGGTGACAGCCAGCGGATGCTCACCGAGGCCCGCGGCGGCGCTTATCGTCCGTGACCATATCCTGTCCGAAACGTGCGACATAGGCAGACCTTCAACCGTCACCGACGCCAGGCTTCTGTCATCCGTGGCATCAACCTCCACAAGCAGGCTGTCGCCCGGCGCCGCCATGTTCGGCGTCACCGTCACGAATGCTATCTCCGGAGGAACCGAGTCCACCGCTTCAACCACCACGAACTGCCGAACCACATCGCCGAACCAGGTGTACCCGTCCCGTACCATCTGCCAGTCTGTGACATAGGTTCCGGGCCTGGACGGGGCGGTCAGTGTCAGCGTGAACGTCACCGAGTTGCCGGGAGCCACCTCGCTGGCGACCTGCACGCGGGTTGCCGCGCTCAACGGGTCGCTTTCCCCCACGGCGCCCAGCCGGAACTGGCGGTCGCTGTTCCAGAGCACCCCGTGGTTGCGCATGGTGATATGCGCCTGAACCGTCTGCCCGGCCTTCAAGCTGGTGGGAATGTCGTGGCTGATCAGTTCGCTCGAGTACATCCCCCAGGTCGTCGCCACTCCGAAGTAATCGCAAATCCCTTTGTACATTGCCCACATGGACAGCGACTTGAAGAAGTTGTCTTGCAGATATACAGCGTCCCTGTCGCAGGTATCGTGGAACCCGTGCTCAATGAGTGCCGCGGCCCGCTGCGGAACGCGTGTCTCAGAGTTGCTGCCTGCGAAATCAGGCGTCCCACGGTCCTTCCAGGTGGAGTCCGGGTACTGGGTTCGGACAGCGCTGATGACGGCGTTCTGGATCCTGGTGGCCAGGTCAAGGCTGACGGCGCCCCACGCGGCGTGGCTTGAGCTGCTATCGTAATACGTGCCTGTCCCCGATGGGCAGCCTGAGCCAACGCAGTCGCCCTTATAACCGTTCGTGTGGATCGCGACGTGAATATCTACCCCGTCGTAGTTAGAGGCCAGCCCGCGCGCGCGGATGTTGTCGCCAGGCCGACGGCCCCATGTGCCACCATGGTTCGCCGATGGCGTGGTTCCCGTAGCTCTTGTTCGTGCAGCGGTTCGTCTTCATGGTCGCGCCCGCTTCCAGAAGATGGGTTTCCAGGTAGATGCCCATTTCCAGGTTATGGTAATCCTCCTGATTCAGCGGGGCGCAGTAGACCGGCCGGTCGGTCGTCCACGAGCTTCCGGACCACTTCAGGCCGTGTCCGGGCGAAAGCGTGATGATCTTTCCCGCGAGAGTTCCCGCCGCAAGCCGGACCGGCGGGCGTCCCTGCGTGTTGGCTGGCACGGGATTGAGCGGCGGAAGGTGTTCGTAGAGGTCCTTCCCCGCGGCGAGAATACTGACGCTGGCGGGTCCGCCGTTGATCTCCAGCGTGAACCGCACCTGCGTGTGAATCGCCTCGAGCCGCGCTTCATCCAGGCCGTCTCCGATGATATCGCGCGTGAAGTCAACGACCGCCCTGTCATCGCTGATCTGCAGGCTCAGCAGGTGGGTTCCGGGAAGAATCGCCGAGTTGAGCGCGCGTCCGTCCGGCGCGGCATAGGGCGGGCTCGAGAGCGCCTCAAGCGCGTTCTCAGCCGTGTCCGGCCCGGAAACGGCCAGCGCGTAGAGACCGCCGTCCGGCGTCACATACACAGACGTGGCAGCCTGTCCGGCCAGGGTCGAGCAGAGGAGCACGCCTGCGCTCAGGAGGGTGAGGAAGAGATGAACTCGCGAACGTATCATACAGATATTCTCCTGTGGGGCAACCGGTCGGATGCGGGTCAGTCTTTGGAGCAGGCGCGACGCACCCGCGCGCCCCGCGAACTCTACAGACAGCAGTATAGAGCGAGAAGGCCGATAAGGTCAATGGCCGCCCGCTGGTCCGCCCCGGACCAGCGGGCTCATGAATCTGCAGTGTGCCCTCGACGGGCGACGCTGCGAACTCGGGCTGTTACTTGCCCATCTTGCGCAGGTTCTGCAGGCACTTGTCAACGCACTCGAGCGGCGGCAGCGCGTACGACTCCTGCTCCACGATGTACCATTCGGTGTTGCCGAAGTTCTCGCAGAGCTCGAAGACCTCCTGCCACTTCACCTCGCCCTCGCCGATCAGCGCCTTGTCGTACCCGCTCGCATACTCCTTGAGGTGCACCGTGAGCGCGCGCCCCGGGTAGCGCTTCAGGAACGGCACCGGGTCGGCGCCGCCGTGCATGGCGTTGCCGGTGTCGAGCTGCATCACCACTTCCTTCTTCGTGTTGCCGAAGAACGTGTCCCAGGGCATCTCGCCGTCCAGCGGCGCGAACTCGGTGAAATGGTTGTGGTAGCCCGTCACCATGCCAAGAGGCGTCAGGCCGTCGCTGATCTCGTTGAAAAGCTGTGCCGTCTTCTCCCACGCCGCCTTCGATTCCGTATACTCCCCGGGCAGGCCCGGGACTATCAGAAACCGGTTGCCGAGAGTCTTGTTGAACTCCACCGTCGCCGCTATCTGCTCGGGCAGCAGGGTGTCAATGCCCGTGTGGGTTCCGCAGCATTTCAGCCCGAAATCGTCCAGCAGCTTGCGCAGGTCCGCGGCCGAGTAGCCATGGTAGCCCGCGAACTCTACCCCGTCATACCCCATCTCCGCGACCGCTTTCAGCGTCGCGGGCAGATCGCGCGCGCAGTCCTCGCGAATCGAATACAACTGAAGACCAATCGGAATCTTGCCAGCCATAGAAATCTCCTGTCCATCAAATGCGGCCGTGCCGCTCAGTGCCGGTATTCCACCAGACGCTTCATTGGCGCACGCGCCAAAGATATCCTTTGCGGGTTTGCCGCGGGGCTCGGGCGCGCTACTGCTTCGTCTTGCCCTGCTCCAGATTGAGCACCGTGCCGACCAGCGTCTTCTGCAGGTCTGCTCCCGAACGCGCCGCGTCCAGCGCTTCCTTCACCTGCGCCGCCTCCTGCGTGCGTCCCTGCGAAACAAGCAGCGCCTGCGTCTTCTCCAGTTCCGCGACTGCCGCCTGAGGGCTGATCGCCTGCGTCCGCATGCCCATAACCGTCTGCTCCAGGCTGCGCGAAGCAAGGGCGACCTGAAGCTCCTGATCCACGGCCGCGTTGCGGCCCGACGCAACCAGATTCTCGTCCGCCACGAAGTTGAAAACCACGTCGCCGCCCACGCGCTCCTGCCGCCCGCTCACCGCGTCATCGTACAGCAGTTCCGCCCGCGCCACGCGGTAGACTCCGCCCGGCCGGTTGCCTAGCTCCATCTCGACCAGCGCGCTCACCGTCGCGCCGCGCTCCAGATCGGCGAGCGTCACCTCGGCGGTCCGGTCGCCCCATGTGGGCTGCTTGCCGTACACCTGCCGCACCTGGCACCAGCGCGAAAGCCTCAGCGCCAGCCGCAGATTGCGCCCGACCACCGAAAGCAGCGCCTCCATCTCCTTGCGGAAGACCTCCTGAAGCAGATCCGGGCGCGCGATGTAGTAGTAGTTGCCGCCCGCCCGCTTCGCCATCCCCACCAGAAGCTCTTCGTTGTACTCGGGACCGAACCCGAGGCAGGTCAGGGTAATCCCGCGCGACTTCTGCTCCGCCACCTGCCCCACAATCGAGGGGAAGTCCGTCAGCCCGGCCGTCGGCTCGCCGTCCGTCAGCAGCAGCACGCGGTTCACGTACCCCGCCGGAACGCTCGCCACCTGGCTGCAGGCTGCCACAAAACCGTCGTAGATGTTCGTCGTGTTGCCCGGCTGAATGCGCGAGATGTGCTGCTTGATCAGCTCCTTGTTAACCACCCGCCGCGCGGGCATCATCACCTCGACGTCGTCCTCGAATGTTACGACCGAGAGCACGTCCGCCGGCTGCAGCAGGTCCACCACATAGTGCATGGCCCGCTTGGCGTATTCCAGAGGCTGCCCTTCCATCGAGCCGCTGCGGTCGAGCAGCAGGCAGAGGTTGAGGGGCATGCGCTGTCCCATTGCGCTCTGGGGCGCGGTTGCGCGGATCAGCGCGTGTTCGCGGGTGTTCTTCGTGGAGAGGGCATACTCGTTGCCCGCGGCGATCTCCAGCGTGATTGAGCCCGCGCCGGGCGCGCCCGCCATCTGCGTGCGGTTCATATCGGCCGCAAAAGCCTGTGTCGCTCCGGGGTCGGGCGGGGGCGCCCCGAACGCCTGCGTGCGATCGTCGTCCGAACCGAACAGCCGGGTATGGTCCATGCTCATCAAATCACCTCTCGCCTGTGCTTACCGCCTACTCAACGCGAATCTGCGTCTGTCCCACCGATATGATATCTCCGGGGCGCAGCGCCTGCTGCGTCACCCTCGAGCCGTTCACGAATGTGCCGTTCGCGCTGCCGTCGTCCTGCACCACGGCGGCTCCTCCCTGCACGCTGATGTGCGCATGACGCCGCGACATGAACGTGTCCGCCTCAACCGCGATGTCCGCGTCCGGCGACCGCCCGATGCCCGCCGACTGGCCTTCGGCAAGGGTGATGCGCCTTCCGGCGGCCGGGCCCGCGATGATCGCGAAGCCGGGCCCGCCGCCCGCCGCGAATCCCGGAGACTGCCCGAACATCTGCGCCCCCGTCTGCGGGGCCGCCGCCTGCCCCGCCGCCTGCGGCGTGGGCTGAGCGGTCCCCACCGTGCAGCCGCAGTTGCCGTAGGCGTCTTTCGTCTGACCGCAGAACGGGCAGGCGCCCGGCGCGATGTCAACCGCTGGCCCGTACGAAGGGGGGGGCTGCTGGAACTGCTGTGCTGTCGCCGGGGAATACTGCCGGCTGGCCTTCTCGTGGAACTCCAGCTCGCGCGATGAAATGCGGATGAGGTCGCCGTCCTTCAGCGGAGCGCTTGCGAGCATCTGCCCGTTCACCGCGAAGGCCAGCCCCGGGGCCGCCGCGACCGCCGTATGACGCCCCTGTGCCTGCTGAATCAGCACGTGACGCTTCGCGATCTGCTGGTCGCCGAAGAGCGGGATGTCCGCCAGCTCGTCGCGCCCGATGACGGTGGTCGGCTTCGCGATCTGGAACTCCCGTCCCTCGCCTCTGCCCACGAGCACCCTCACCCACGCCTGCTTGAACATCTCCTGCGCCAGCGCCTGCAGGAATGCTATGGCCACGGCGATGCACGTGAAGGACACCAACGTCTGGACAGGGTAGCTCATGAGCGGGCCAAGCACCCCCAGAAGCTGAAAGAGAAACCCGCCGAGCAACCCGCCCAGAGCGCCGCCCGCCGCGGCGAGTTGAAGTCGGCGTGTTGACCCTGTGATGGCCCCGAGAGCAATACCCAGGCCCACACCTGCCACTACACCCCAGAGGCCCCAGGCCAGCGTCCGCGCCAGCAGCATCCGCAAGAACGCGAGCAGTCCGAGGTCCGACCGCGGTATGCTGCCACCAATGAGGCCCATGGCCATCTGTCCCAGATAGATGCCAACCAGACCGCCCACCGCACCAGCACCCGTGAATGCAGCGCAGGCGCGCACAAGCTGCTTCTGAGACCCTGTGTTGACGCCTTCCACGAACCCCAGGGCAAGTCCGAGCACTGCGCCGAAGATGGCCGCGAAGAGCTGCTCGTAGGCACCGCTGCGCAGTCCGAGCACTTCAGGGTTGCGCGATGGGTAGAGCGCCCACAACACCATAAACACAGCCCATCCGGCCACACCTGCTATGAGCCCCGCTGCTACACTGCGGCTGACTTTTGTGACAGAGACCACGCTACGCCTCGTACCGGAACCGCGTTGACCCGACCTGAA
>JAGVUD010000514.1 GCA_019136435.1 Armatimonadota bacterium
CGTGACGCGCGGGGCAGGGTGCTGCTGCGCTATCTCGGCATGAAGGAGAGCCTCTGCGACCTTTACGCGTTGCCCGGGGCGCGCCCGGTTCGGAGCATCCGCTACGACGCGTTCTTCCCGGTCGTGACGATCTATTACGAGGACGGCGATCTTCCGGTGGAGGTGGAGGCGGATTTCTTCTCGCCGTTCACCCCGCACGACAGCAGGACGGCCGGGACGCCGGGGTTCTATGTTGACTTTCGCATCAAGAGCCGCGTGACCGCGCCGGTCGAAGTGTCCGTCGCGCTCAGCGCGCGCAATCCGGCCGGATTCGGGCAGGACGGCCGCCAGCCGGTGGTCCGGCTTCTGGACGACGGCCAGAGCACGCACGTGACGCTGGCGGCGGAGGGGCTCGACGAGAATCACCCCTCGACGGGAGAGCTTGCGCTGTCGGTGACGGCCCCGAACCGCTCGTACATCGCGGGCGCGTATGCCGCCGAGAGGCCGGGGGTGGTTACCTATCGCACCCGATTCGGCTTCAAGACCTACTCGGCGCTGCACAGCTTCGCCGAGACCGGCGCATTCCCGAACCTTTGGGCCGAGCGGGCGCCTTCGCCGGAGCGGAGCCAGTCGCTGGCGGACTTGCTTAAGCATTCCCTGTTTCACGACAAGTTCCGCAAGGTCAGCGCGGCCTTGCCGGATCTGGAAGACGATCCGAACCATCTCGCGGCGTTTCTGGATGACGCGGCGGACAATGTGAAGGAGCTTGCAGAGCGGAAGATCGCCTGGGGAGACGCTCATCTCGCCAGCTGGCACACTCTGCAGCCGGGAGAGGAAGCGCGGACGCTGTTCACCGCCGGCTGGTTCTTCCCGAACCACATCAGCCCCAAGGGCCCGAAGCTCGGGCATATGTACGAGAACTGGTTCGGCGGGGCTCTCGATGTCAACCGGACGATGATCGCCAGCTACCCTGACTGGCGGGCGAGGACGTTCGGGCTTCCGGGCGCGCTCAGGTCGTCGAGCCTCCCCCCCGCTCTCTCGGATGCAGTGAGCGCGCAGCTCAGCACGCTGGTCAAGTGCACGTGGTGGACGAAGAACGGGGACTTCGGTGTGTGGGAGGGGCTCGGCTGCTGCGGATTCCACACGACGGATATCACGTATCAGGGTTCGTTCCCGATCATCGCGCTGTTCCCCGGCCTGCAGAAGGTGCAGATGAAGCTCGGCGCCAGCTTCCAGCGGCCGGACGGGCGGGTGCACCACCTGTTCACACCGGACTTCTCGGAGGTGGACGAGGGCTTCGACCGGGTGGACATGAATCAGCAGTTCGTGATGCTCGCCGCCCGCGACTACGAGTGGACCGGCGACACGGCGTACCTCCGTGACCTCTGGCCCCACATCATCCGGGCCATGGACAACACGGCAAAGCTGGATACGGACGGCGACGGTCTGCCGGACGATGACACGCGGAGGAACACCTACGACTGCTGGGACTTCACGGGCTGCCCGTCGTACATCGGAAGCCTCTGGCTCGGGGCGCTGAAGGCGGCGGAGCGCATCGCGCAAGCTGTCGGCGACGCCCAGCGCGAGAAGTGCTGGCGAGAGGCGTACGCTCGCGGGCTGAAGTCGTTCGAAGAGAAGCTGTGGAACGGGCAGTATTACATCCTCTGGCGAAACGGCGCGTCCGGCGAGACGGACGAATGCTGCATGAGCGATCAGATGAGCGGCGACTGGTACGCGCAGGTTATGGGCTGGGGGCGGATCTGCGATGAGTCCCGCGCCCGGACGGCGCTCGCAAACATCGTGCGCTACAACTTCGTGCCGGGGCGCGGGCTGAACAACGCATCCTATCCGCCTGGTGCGGCGCCCAGAATCGCGGCGTCCGGCAACTATCAGGCCGATGCCGCATGGACGGGCATCGAGTACACCGTCGCTTCGCTGCTCATCGAGGCGGGCATGACGGCCGAGGGCATGGCCGTCGTCGAGGACATCCACGAGCGCTACCTGAGCGCGGGCCGCTACTGGAACCACATCGAATGCGGCGGGCATTACTACCGCGCCATGTCGTCGTGGTCGCCGATGATCTCGTACGCCGGCTTCCGCTTGAACGCCCCGGCGGAGGAGATTGCGTTCAACCCGGCCGTCAACGCGGACCCGTGGGCGTGCCCGTTCGTGACGCCGGGGGCGTGGGGAGTTCACACTCGCAGCGGCGGCGAGACGCGCATCGAAGTGCGGGAAGGGTTGCTGGCGCTGTCGTCCTGCGTGCTTCCATACGCGGCGGGGGCGAAAAGGGCCCGGGTCGCGCTCAGTGGCAGGGATGTCCCGGCGTCCGTTGACGCGGATGGGCGGGTGAGCTTCGGCCGCCAGAGCATTGCGGCTGGCGACTCGCTCACAATCCGCACGGAGGTTTGAGAAACTGGTGAACCCGGACATAGAGCGGCGCGTCAACGAGACGCCCTTCATAGATACGCACGAGCACATCATCGAGGAGAGCGTCAGGCTGGGTGAGCCTGACGGCGCGCTTTTCACCTGCAATGACTGGGCGTATCTGTTCTGGGGTTATGCGGCGAGCGACCTGGTGAGCGCGGGGATGCCGCAGCCGGACGTGGAGCGCTTCCTGGGCCCCGAGGCGGACTGTGACGAGAAATGGCGGCTGTTTGCCCCGTTCTGGCCCCGGATACGGCATACGGGCTACGGGCTGGCGGCCCGGCTCAGCATTCAGGAGCTTTACCAAGAGGACGACTTCACCGAAAACAGCTATCGGCGCATCAACGAGAAGTATCTGGCGCGAATCCGGGAAGGTTACTACCGCGAGGTGCTCCGCGACGTAGCCGGAATCGAGTCCTGCCAGGTGAACTCCCTGCACGATGTCTTCTGCGAGACCGCCCAGCCGGACCTGCTGATGCAGGATATCAGCATCCTCTCGCTCAGCGAGCCAGACATCGCGGGCTGCCTCCGTCTGTGCAGCCTGCCCGCCAGCACGCTCGACGAGTGGCATGCGTTGATAGACTGGTTCTTCGAAACGTACGGCCCCCGGGCGGTGGCTGTAAAGAGCCAGATGGCGTACAACCGGCGGCTGGACTACGAGGCGGTGAAGGAGGACAGCGCCCGGCCGTTATTCTCGCGGCTGGCTTCGGGTGAGACTCTCGCTCCGGCGGAGCAGAAGGCGCTTCAGGATCATCTCTTCCGTTACTGCCTCGCACGGTCGCGCGAATTCGGTCTTCCCGTGAAGCTGCACACCGGCTATTTCGCGGGCACCGGGCACATGATGCTCGACAGGGTTTCGCAAAACGCCTCGGACCTCTGCCGGCTGGTTCAGGAGTTCCCGGACATCACCTTCGTCGTAATGCACATCGGATATCCGTTCCAGGAGCAGATGATCGCGCTCGCAAAGCACTACCCGAACGTCGCCATAGACATGTGCTGGGCGTGGATCGTGAACCCCGCCGCTTCGGTGCGGTTCGTGAAGGACTTCCTGATGGCGGTCCCGTCGAACAAGCTGCTGACGTTCGGCGGCGATTATGTCGCGGTGGAGCAGGTTGTGGGTCACGCAAAGGTGGCGCGCAGGGGCCTGACGCGGGCGCTTTCTGAGCTGGTGGACGAGGGCTGGCTGAGCGTGGGCGAAGCGCTTGCGCTCGTGCCGGAGCTGATGAACGGCAACGCGCGGAGCATCTTCGGACAGGGCAGCGCAGAGGGAGCCGCGGGCGCATGACAGATCAGGCTGCCTTCAGCATCTTCGACGGGCACAACGATGCGCTTCTGCGCGTGTGGCGCGCGGGGCCGGGTGGCGAGAGCGCGTTTGTCGAGGGCGGCGGCGAAGGACACCTCGACCTGCCCCGCGCGCTCGCGGGCGGAATGCGCGGGGGGCTGTTCGGGGTCTTTGTGCCGCGCCCGCCGGCTGAGCCGGCGCCGCCGGATATGGACAGGGCCGCCAAAGAACTGTCGCCGCCGGTCTCGCACGACTGGGCGGCGCAGGTGGCGGAAGAGCAGGCGGCGATTCTGGAGCGTCTGGAGCGAATCTCCGGCGGGCGTCTGAGGAAGGCGCTGGCGCCCGGAGACGCGCGGGCGGCGCTCGACGGGGATCACCTTGCGTGTGTTCTGCACTTCGAGGGCGCGGAGCCCATCGCGGAGGACCTTTCGAACCTCGAAGCCTGGCACGAAAGGGGCCTGCGTTCGATCGGTTTGGTGTGGGCGCGCCGGAACGCGTTCGCCGAGGGCGTCCCGTTGCGTTTTCCGGCCAGTCCCGACATCGGCCCCGGCCTGACCTCGGCGGGAAAGGAGCTTGTGCGCCAGTGCCGGCGTCTCGGCATGCTGGTGGACGTCTCGCACCTGAACTACCGGGGTTTTCTGGACGTGGCAAAGGAGTATGCCGGGCCCGTCGTCGCGACGCATTCGTGCGCGCATGCAATCTGCCCGGCGGCGCGCAACCTGACGGACGAGCAGCTCCGCGTAATCCGCGATACGGGCGGGATTGCCGGTGTCTCGCTGAACCTCCCCGACCTGAACCCGGACGGGTCGGAGAGCACCGTCGGGGCGCTCGGCCTGATTGCGCGGCACCTGGAGCACTTTGCCGCTGTCGCGGGCGTGGGGCATGTGGGAATCGGCTCGGATTTCGATGGCTGCCCGATGCCCGAACAGGTGCCGGACGCCGCGGCGCTTCCGCGCATTGCGGAGGCGCTGGGTGAGCGCGGATGGAAAGAACATGATATCAGGCGCGTCTTCCGGGACAACTGGGTGCGCGTTCTTGATCAGACTCTCAGCGAAGGGTGATAGATATGAACAGCAATAAAGAGAAGATATCGAGGCGGCAGTTTCTGTCCGCTTCGGCGGCGGGTGTTACGCTTGCGGGCGTTCAGGGGCTTGCGGCCGAGGCCGCGGCCGCAAAGAAGCCCGGCAGGCCGCCGGGCAAGCCCAACATCCTGTTT
>JAGVUD010000179.1 GCA_019136435.1 Armatimonadota bacterium
ACCCGGCACATGGGCGAGCAGCCCAAGCCGCCGGCGCCGCCGCCCAGCGCTCAGCCCGCCGCCAGGCCGGCTCCGGCCCCGAAGGCCCAACCCGCGAAGGCGAACACGCAGCCGGCCGGGCCGCCTCCGCCTCCCGCGGACAAGCCGCCGGCGCCGCCGTCACCAAACAAGTAGCGGCCGGGTTTTCCCTGGCTTACACGTTTCACGGACCGGGCCGCTCGTCGCGGCCCGGTTTGTGTATCGGGGGAACTTGACTTGCGCCGTCCGGGGGCGTCGCAGGGAGGGAGGATGGGCGGCGCGGGCGTAGGAGCTAACGTGCAAGCGCCAATTGCGCAGTTTTGTCATCAACACGAGGAGCCACAGCAATGCCACAACAGATCAACGTCGGCCTTATCGGCTACAAATTCATGGGCAAGGCCCACAGCCAGGCCTTCCGGGATGTGCCGTTCTACTTCCCGGATGTGAAGCTCAGCCCCGTTATGAAGGCCATATGCGGCCGCGACGAAAAGGGCGTGCGCGAGGCTCAGGGGCAGTTCGGCTGGCAGGAGTACGAACTCGACTACCGAAAGCTCATCGAGCGTCAGGACATCGGCCTCATTGATATCGCGACCGGCAACAACGTTCACGCCGAGATGGCCGTCGCCGCCGCGCAGGCTGGCAAGCATATCTACTGCGAGAAGCCACTCGCAATGAACGTCGAGGAAGCCCGCCGCATGGTGGACGCCGTCAAGAAGGCCGGCGTCATCAACATGGTCAACTTCAACTACCGCGCGGTGCCCGCCATTAAGTTCGCGCGGCAGCTTATTGACGAGGGCGTCATCGGCCGCGTGTTCCACTGGCGCGGGTTCTATCTACAGGATTGGATCATAGACCCCGGGTTCCCGCTCGTCTGGCGTCTAGAGGGAGACAAGGCGGGCTCGGGTTCGCATGGCGATCTCGCCGCGCATCTGATTGACCTCGCGCACTATCTGGTTGGCGATATTGACGAGGTGTCGGGGCTGCAGGAGACGTTTGTGAAGCAGCGTCCGAAACTTGCGGCCACAACCGGAGGACTCACCGCCGCCGCGTCCGCCGAGATGGGCGAGGTGACGGTGGACGACGCCAGCCTGTTTCTTGCGAAGTTCAAGAACGGCGCGGTCGGGACGTTCGAGGCCACCCGCTTCGCCGCCGGGCATCGAAACGGCAACATGTTCGAGATCAACGGCGAGAAGGGCTCGATCCGGTTCAACGTCGAGCGCATGAACGAGATCGAGTTCTACGACCACACCGACCCGGGCGACCGGCAGGGGTTCCGCGTCATTGCCGCGACCGAGGGCGCGCATCCGTGGATGGGCGCTTGGTGGCCGCCCGCGCACATCATCGGCTGGGCGCAGACGTTCACGCATCAGGTCTATGAACTGCTGAACGGCATTGCCGGCAACACCTGCCCGCATCCGAACTTCGAGGACGGACTCAAGTGCCAGATGGTGCTCGAAGCCGTTACCCGCTCTGCCCGCACCCGCGAATGGGTGAAGCTGGACAGCATCTAGCTCTCACGGGCCTTTTCTGGCGCGCCGGGTGAACCTTTGCCCGGCGCGCCCCGTCAAATTCAGTTGGTGCTACTCTCCCCCAAAAGCTTCCTCTGTTTCTGGCTGGCGTTCGCGATCGCGGCGCTCGGCCTGTTCGCGCCTGCGTTCGCGGCGAATACGCCGTCTGCCGACTCTGAGTACGTGGGCCGCCTTGCCGAGGCGCTCCAGTTGCTGAGCGCCGGTGACTGCCAGAGCGCTTCAAACGCCGTGGCCGGGGCTCTCGAGCACAGGCGCAACGAGCGCCTTGCCTATCTTGTTCGCGCCATAGTCCTTCTGCGCAACGCTTCGTACACCGAGGCGTCCCACGCATTCGCAGAGGCGGGCCGGATGGGAGCCGAGGCCGAACTCGTCGCCTACGGGCAGGCGCTGTGCGCTCTGGGACAGGGCAAGCTGGCGCAGGCCGAGGCGGCGCTCAAACAGCAGGGAGCGCGGGCGACGGCGTCCGAGTTGCGGCTTGTTCGGGCGTACGTTGCCCTGCTCCGGGGAGACAAGCCGGATCTGGGTTCTCTTCCCGCGGAAGACCCGCGCGTCTCGCTTCTGCGGGCGTACGCCAGCCTGAACGCGGGCGATGCCGGCGCGGCAGTCGGGCTTCTTGAAACCGCCGCCGAAGGGCCGCCGCCGAGCCATCTGCTTGATCAGGGGGTCGCCATGGGCTTTCATCCCGGCGCTCCCATCCTCTGCACGGCCGTCACCCCGATTACCGGGGGCGAAGGCAGCGGCTCGCTGTCGCCCGCGGGGTTTCTGGGCAAGGTACGGCTCAGAGCCGACCGGACCAAAGCGCCGGGTGCGGCTTATGTCCTGTTCTATGTGGACTCGCGCCTGGTCGGAATCGTCAACACGCCCCCTTATGAACTCGTATGGGACTCCGCCACGGTGGCCAACGGGATTCATACGGTCAGAATCAGGGGCGAGGACGCCTCCGGGGTGCTTGTGGGGGAAACATCTCAACAGGTGCTTGTGGCCAACTCCGCGCCGGAACCGGGGCCACCGCTCGCGGGGGCGCCGGCCGAGACGCTTCTCGATGCCGCCTGGGATGCCTTGCGCCTCAGGGGCAGCCGCACGTGGGCCGAGTATGAACTGGCCAAGCAGGCTGCGGGTGAGGGCAGCAGGCTCGACGCGATGCTTCGCTACGAGCGTATCCTTGCCTTCCAGCCGCGCTATCGTGATGTCCGGCAGCGTTTCCGGGAGGTCAGCAGGTGGGGCAGTGGCGAAACTGTATGGCGGGGCAGCGGCGCGGACCGCGGCGTGGCGCTCACATTCGATGACGGCCCGAACGGAGGCACCGGGTCACTGCTTGACGCGCTGAAAGAGTGCGGGGCGTCGGCCACCTTCTTCCTTGTCGGGTCGCAGGCGCGCCGCCATCCCGAGCTTGTCAGCCGAATAGCCGCCGGCGGGCACGAGATCGCCTGCCATTCGGAGAGCCACCGGAGCCTGACGGATGTCTCCGAAGATGACCTGATCCGCGAGCTTTTCGGGCCGATTGCCGCGATTCACGAAATCACGGGCGCTCCGCCCCGGCTGTTCCGGCCGCCGGGAGGGCATTTCGACAGCCGGGCGGGCAAAGCGGCGGCGGATTTCGGGCTCGTCCCTGTAATGTGGAGCGCGCATTGCGGTCCGTATGAAGGAGGCGCGGTTCGAACAATGGAAGAATACACTGCGTCTAAAGTAACGGCGGGGTCGGTTGTTCTGATGCACAACTGCGAACCGACCACTTTGGGGGCGTTGCCGGGGATTATCTCGAATCTACGGGCGCGCGGCCTGCGCCCCGTGACTGTTTCGGCGCTTCGAAAGTAGCGCGGCGCTCGGGGCAGTGGCAGTCTGTCCCGTAGACGGCTATCCTTGGAGTAGCAACTGCTTGTCCGGAGCCAGTCAGTAGTGTGTCCGGAGTTTATGCGACGGGTGTGATTTTATGACGAGTAAATCAATTATGGTTCGCGCGGCCTGCCTTGCTGGCGTTGCGGTATTGGTTCTGGCCACAGTGTCGGCCGCGGCCGTTTACGGCCCGGAGCGGTCTCTCGCGGGAGTCAAGATCGGGGGCCCGGCGTGGCAGGTGCTCAAGATCTACGGCACTCCGACCCGCGTTGAGACAACCTCGTTTACGCCGGGCTTCGATCAGTCGCAGATGGCCCCCGCCGCGGGCGCGATGGCGCTTCCGTCGCCCACCCAGTTCAACCTTCCGGCTTCGCCGCTCGGCGCTGTGCCGGATGCCCCGCCTCCGGTTGCGGGCGGCGCCCCCACCAATCTCGGAGGCGCCCTCGGGACAGCGTTCGGCGGCGACCAGATGGGTTTGTTTGGGGGCAATATGGGCGGATTCGGGGCGGCTCCGGCAGCTCCGGTGCCGGGCGTGGCCATGACGGGCATGCAGCCGACGGTAGCTCCGCGGGCCATTACGAAGTACTACTACGACTACGCCACCGGGCCGTCGCTCGTGTTCACGATCGGGCGGAAGGGCCTGGTCGAGCAGATAGACGCCTTCGCTCCGTGGCCGTGGAAGGCCTCCCGCACGAGCCGCAGCATCAACGTCGGCTCCACATACAAGCAGGTGGTCGCTCTGTACGGATATCCTGAATCTCAGAGGACCAACACGGACGGGACCCTGGTGATGGATTATTCGGAGAAGGCGCATGTGGCTTTCACTCTGATGGGCTCCAAACTGAAGGTCGTCGGAGTGTCAGTCGCGCTCGTTGAATAGCAGGCCGCGGCCGCATCCTCACCGGCCCGGCGGCACGAAGGAGCGCTGATTGACGCGGGAAGCCACAGATGAGATACGAGCGCGGATCGATCTCGTTGATCTGATCGGCGCGCACGTGCGCCTCACCAAAGCCGGGCGTTCCTTCAAAGGCCTCTGCCCGTTCCACGAAGAGAAGACGCCGTCCTTTCACGTCAACCCGGAAAGGGGGATGTGGCACTGCTTCGGGTGCGGCGAGCACGGCGATTGTTTTACCTTCCTCATGCGCCTCGAGACCCTGAGTTTCCCGGAGGCCCTTCAGCGCCTGGCCGACAAGGCCGGCGTCACCCTCGAACGACGCGGCCGGGGGCCCAGCCGCGATCAGCGCGACGAGATGCTGAGTGCGCTGGCGAGCGCCGCCCGCTTCTATGGCGAATGCCTTCAGAAAAGTGAGCGAGCCGGGCAGTACGTGCGAAAGCGCGCCATAGACGCGGAAACCGCCAGCAAGTTCGGGCTCGGATTCGCCCCCGAAGGATGGGACAATCTCGCCGGTTTTTTCGCCCGGGAGAAGGTAGATCTGGGCGCGGCGGAGAAAGCTGGACTTGTATCGAGGCGCAGGGACGGCGGGTATTACGACCGTTTTCGCAACAG